>CAZKWG010000504.1:0-6255 GCA_964556105.1 uncultured Enterobacterales bacterium
CTTCGTGCCGGTCAGGCGCAGGTCCTCGCGCAGGACGTCCAGCAGCCGACACATCGGGGGGAGGTCCAGCGCGCAGGCCCGATCGTTCACCAGGAAGCTGATCATCACGCTCCACCTCGCCTCTTCTTGCCGCGGGACTGTCGCGCCTCGACGCCGGCCAGCACCCGCTCAGGGCTCATCGGCAGCTCGTCCAGGACGACGCCCGTGGCGTTCTCGATGGCCTGGGCCACCGCGGCGGCGGGGCCGTCCATGGGGATCTCGCCGATCCCTTTGGCGCCAAAGGGACCGCCGGCGAAGGGCGACTCGATCAGGAGCGCCTCCATCGGGGGCGCGTCGGCGGCCGTCGGGATGATGTAGTTGGTCATGCGGTCGTTGCGCATGGCGCGCCGATCGTCGAGCACGCACTCTTCAAAGGTGGCCCAACCCAGCGCCTGCAGCGCGCCGCCCTGGAGCTGCCCCTCGGCCAGCGTGGGGTTGATCGCCCGCCCGACGTCCGTGGCGCTGATGAAGCGACGGTAGAGGACCTCGCCCGTGTCCATATCGACGTCGAGATCTACCAACGAGGCCGCCCAGCTGTAGGTTGGGTAGGCGTCGCCTGTGTAGGTCTCGTTGTTCCATTGGATATTGGGGTCGCCTGTGTACTCCTCCTCGACGCGCAGGGGCGCGTCCGAGCTGCGCGCGGCCAGGAGCTGGTCCAGCCCGGTCGCCGAGAGACCCGTCTCGGCCTGGAGCGCGTGAACGAGGGCGCGCGCGGCCTGCTGCGCCACGCTGCCGACGACCATCGTGGTGCGGCTGGCGACCGTCGGCCCGGAGTCCGGTACATGCGCCGTGTCGTGCGGATCGACGAAGATCCGGTCCAGGGGGAGGCCCAGCTCCTCCGCGACGATCTGCGGGAGGACCGTGTCCGCGCCCTGGCCCATGTCGATGCTGCCGGTGAGCAGGTGCACGTCGCTGCCGCGCAGCTCCAGCGCCACCCGCCCCTTCAGGCGCGCCTCGCCGTTGCCCGTGAAGCCGCAGCCGTGCCAGGCCAGCGCGACGCCGCGCCCCCGCCGCAGGCGATCCGAGGGGCCGGCCCCGGGCGCGGGAGGCACCGGGGGAACGGGCTTCTTCGAGGCGCGCAGCGCGCTGTCCAGCACACTCACGCCCGACGGCGACCGGATCACCTGACCCGTCACCGTGCGGTCGCCCTCGCGCAGGAGGTTCTTGCGCCGCAGCTCCAGCGGGTCCATCCCGATGGTGCGGGCGATGCGGTCCAGGTGGCGCTCGACGGCGAAGCAGGCCTGGGGCGCGCCGAAGCCTCGAAACGCCCCGTTCGGCGGGGTGTTCGTCGCGACCACCCTCCCCCGCAAGGCCACGTCGGGGCAGCGGTAGGGGCCGGTCAGGTGCAGCACCGCGCGCGAGAGCACCACCGGGGAGAGCGTGTTGTAGGCGCCGCCGTCCAGCAGGATCTCCGCGTCCCAGCGCAGGAGCTGGCCCAGACCGGAGGTCAGCGAGCGGATGCGCACCACGGCCGGGTGGCGCTTGGTGGTGGCGCGCATGTCCTCGTCGCGCCGGTAGATCATCTTGACCGGACGGCCGATCTTCGTCGCCAGCAGCGCGGCGTGCGCGGCGATCATCGACGGATATTCCTCCTTTCCGCCGAAGCCGCCTCCGGTCGCGGCCTGCACGACGTTGAAGCGGTCGTGGCCCAGCACCCGGCGCAGCGCCTTCGAGACGTAGTAGGGGCACTGCAGCGAGCCCAGCAGCGTCAAGCCCCCGTCCGAGCGCGGGATCGCCAGCATCCCCTGCGGCTCGATGTAGAGCTGCTCCTGCAACCCTGTCTTGTAGAGGCCCTCGTGCATGTGGACGGTCGGGCCGCTGCTGGTGTCGCCGGCGCGCCGCAAGCCCAGCCGGTCCGCGAGCTCGTTGTCGTAGCGGTTCAGCTCCAGCCGAGAGAAGACGTTGTCCTTGCCGAAGATATGGCAGGAGTGGCCTTCGCTCTCCGCCGGGTCGAAGAGCGGCTCGAGCTCCTCGGTGTGGACGATGACGTGCCGCGCGGCCTCGAGCGCCTTCTCCCGCGTCGGCGCCGCGACCAGGGCGACCGCCTCGGCGACGTGGCGGATCTCGGCGCCGGCCAGCACGGGCTGGTCGTCGGTCATCAGCGCGACGACGTTCTCGCCCGGGATGGCGTCCGAGGTGAGGAGCACGACGTCCGACCAGTCGATGCCCGCGCCCCGCTCCACCCGCACCACGCGCGCCCGCGGACGCGTCGAGCGCACGGTGGCGCCGTACCAGCAGCCCTCGGGCCGCACATCATCCACATAGACCGCGGTTCCAGTGACCTTGGCGTAGGCATCCGTCCGCGGGGTTCGAGCGCCGATCATCGTCATGCGCGCCAGTGTAACGCGTGCGCGCGCACGCAGAGCAGGCTATCCGGCCGGGATGCGCGAACAGCTCGAACTTCTGGCCATGGATCTCTGGTGGACGACACAACCCGAGGGGCCTCGGCTCTGGCACGATCTCGACCCTGAGCGCTGGGCCGAGTCCCAGCACAACCCCATCATGCTGCTTCGCGAGACCGATCTCGCCCACGCCCCCGCGGGCTGGAGCGAGCGGGCGGAGGCGCTGCTCGAGCGCTGGAAGGCCTACCACGCCGTCCCGCGCATGGCGGGCGCGCCGGAGGTCGCCTACTTCTCGATGGAGTTCGGCCTGCACGAGTCCCTGCCCATCTACTCGGGCGGGCTCGGGATGCTGGCCGGCGATCACCTGCGCAGCGCCTCGGACCTCGGGCTGCCCCTGGTCGCCGTGGGCCTGTTCTACCACGAGGGCTACTTCAAGCAGCTCTTGCACGACGGCCGCCAGGTGGCCGCGTACACGCCGAACGAGCCGGATCGCCTCGCCATGCGCCCGGTCTTCGATCCCTCGGGGCGCCGGCTGACGGTCTACGTGCCGCACGGAAACCACTTCTACGCCGCCCGCGCCTGGGTGGTGCAGGTGGGCCGCGTCAAGCTCTACCTGCTGGACACGGACTTCGACGGCAACGCGGTGGATCACCGCGTGCTCACCCGCCAGCTCTATGGCGGCAACACCGAGACGCGGCTGGCGCAGGAGGTGCTGCTGGGCATCGGCGGCGTGCGGCTGCTCACGGCCCTCGGGCTGAAGCCCCAGGTCTTCCACTTGAACGAGGGCCACGCGGCCTTCGCCATCCTCGAGCTGTGGGCGCAGGGCCTGGACAACGGGCTCGACCGGGACGAGGCCTGGCGGCGGGCGCAGGCGCGCTGCGTGTTCACGACCCACACCCCGGTCGAGGCGGGGCACGACCGCTTCTCCTTCGATCTCGTGAAGGGCGCGCTGCGCGGCTACCGCGAGTCGCTCTCCCTGCCCCAGGGCTCGTTCATGGACCGCGGGCGCGTGCGCCCCGGCGACATCCACGAGCCGCTGTGCATGACCGTGCTGGCGATGCGCGGCAGCCGGGCGACCAACGCCGTCAGCGCGCTGCACGGCGAGGTGACCCGCCAGATGTGGCGCGATCTGCGGGTGCCGGTGGTCTCGATCACCAACGGCGTCCACCCCACTGCCTGGCTGGCCCCCGAGACCGTCGCCCTCTTCGACGAGCACCTGGCGGGCTGGCGCGAGAACGTCGAGGATCGGGCCTTCTGGGCGCGCGCCGAGGAGATCCCCACGGACGCGCTGATCGCCACCCGCGACGCGCGCCGCGGCCGGCTGGTGCGCGAGGTGCGGCGCATCCTGGGCCGGGAGATCTGGAGCGACGAGCGCCTGACCATCGGCTTCGCCCGGCGCTTCGCGCCCTACAAGCGCGGCAACTTGCTGTTCACGGACCCGGATCGCTTCTTCCAGATCCTCGAGTCGGGGGTGCAGATCGTCTTCGCCGGCAAGGCCCACCCCCAGGACATCCACGGCCAGGGCATCCTGGCCGAGGTGGTGCGCTGGACGCGCAACCCGCGCTTCCGCCGCAACGTCATCTTCCTGCCGGACTACGACAACAACCTGGGGCGCCTGCTGACCCAGTGCTGCGATGTCTGGCTGAACACGCCGCGCCGCCCGCGCGAGGCCAGCGGCACCAGCGGCCAGAAGGCGGCGCTGAACGGCAACCCGAACCTCTCCATCCTGGACGGGTGGTGGCCCGAGGCCTGGGACGGCAAGAACGGCTGGGCGATCGGCGAGGCCCGCGCCCTCGATCACGTCGAGGAGCAGGACCGCCTGGACGCGCTCTCCCTGTATGAGACGCTGGAGAGCGAGGTCCTGCCCACCTTCCGCGATGACGCTGCCTGGGCCCGCATGATGGGCCGCACCATCGCCACCTGCTTCCCGGTGTTCAACACGCACCGGATGGTGCGGGACTACCTGGAGAAGATGTACCGGACGCGCTGAGCGTCCGGCCTCGGTCCAGGCTCATCCCCAGGCTCAGTCCAGGCTCATCCCCAGGCTCTGCGCGCGCGCCCGCTCCTCGTCCGTGAGCGGCGTGGGCGAGCTCTGCACGACCTCGACCACGAAGTCCTGGATCATCTGCCGCGCCGCCCGTCCGGCGCGGGTGTCCGCGCGCGTGGCGTAGAGCTCGAGCAGAGCGGCGCGGCGCGCGGCGGCGTCCGCGTAGCTCATGCCCTCCCAGCCGGTCCCCTCCTCCCAGAGGCGGTCCAGGCGAGCGGGCAGCTCGGTGAGCAGCTTCGCCTCGCCCTCGCCCGCCAGCGCGGCGTTGAGCTCCTGGATGTCGGGCCCGATGACCTCCATCACCCGCCCCTTCTCCTGATCCTGGAGCTTCTGCTTCGGGATGCGGATGGGGAAGCCGATGGAGATGGAGCCGCGATCGGGCTGACCGGAGGGGCTGTTCACCAGGCCCGGCGCGCTCTCGCTGGTCTCCGAGGCCGCGCCGCGGGCGACGGGGGACGAGACGACGATGAAGGGGTCCTTGAACATCACGACGCCGCTCTGGCTGACCAGCACCTTCGGCTTCCAGTTGTCCTGGCCACGGCGCCCGTAGATCGCCGTGCCGTCGCGCGTGCGGCGCAGGCGGTAGCCGTAGGTGCGCAGATCCTGGTCCAGCTTCGCGCGCGCGCGGCTGACGCGCTCGCCCCAGACGAGGATCTCCTCGCCCGCGACGAGGCTGGGGTCCACGACCTCCTCCGCCGAGGCGGGCGGCGCGACGGGGAGCGGCGCAGGGACCTCGGGGACCGGCGCAGGGAGCTCGGCGGCCGGACGCGCCGCGTCCTCGACGACGATCGGGTCCTCGGCGAGCGCTGAGGCCAGAAACGAGACCAGGACCCAGAACGCCATCGGTAGACCCCCGCCCACGGCTGCGAACGTAACCGGCCCGTCAAGAGGGGGCTCGCCCCTCGCTCAACGGTTCTCTTGGAGCCCCCTGCGAAGCCTTCGTCTTCAGAGCCACGGGTCGTGTGATAGAGTGTGCGCGTGCACGGGGTGTTCTTCGCTGTGTTGGCGCTCGCTCTTCTCCTCACCCTCCCCGCTCAGGCCGCCTGCCCATCGTCGATCTCGGAGCTACATGCCGGGATCGACGCCGGGATCGCGGCCTACGAGGCCTGGGAGTGGGATCGTTTCGGCCTCGCCCGCGCGGACGTGGCCGCCATCGTGGGCTGCCTCTCCGAGCCGCTGGCCGTGGCGGACGCCGAGCGCGTCCACCTCTTCACCGCGCTGCAGGCGGGCGTGGACAAGGACGAGGGGCGCGCGACCGAGGCCTTTCGGGCCCTGCTCGCGGTGAACGTGGGCTACACGTTGCCCGAGGGCCTCGCGGCGCCGGGCAGCCTGCTGCAGCGGGCCTTCGACGCGGCGAAGGTCCCGGAGCCCCTGGACCAGCGTCGCCTCCCCAAGGGCGGGTGGATCGTGGACGGTCAGGCCGGGGCGCGCGCGCTGCCGCTGTCTCGCCCCGCCATCGTCCAGAAGCAGGCGGAGAGCGGGCTCTCTACCTGGATGGTCGCCGGCGAGCCCCTGCCCGACGATCTGAGCCTGGCCCTGGCGCAGAAGCCGAAGGGATCGTCTGGGAGCGCGCCAAAGCAGGCCGGCGCAGCCCCCGCGGCGGACGCCGGGACCGATGAGGGAGAGGGGCGGCGGCGCGCGGTCCGCCTGGGGCTGGCCGGCGGCGGCGCCCTGGCCTTGAGCGCGGCCTCGTTCGCGCTCACCTACAGCACGTCGATGGCGCACGGAGAGGCGACGACCTACGACGAGGAGGCGCGCACCACCCGCCTGAACCACGCCTTCTTCGTGGGGGGAGCCGCGAGCGGGGCCGTGGGCCTGGGCCTCGGG
>CAZKWG010000505.1:0-2771 GCA_964556105.1 uncultured Enterobacterales bacterium
AGCTCTCCGGCGCCGTGGCCAGCCGCGTCTGCCGCACGCTCAGGGTCCGCCCCAGCCACTTCCGCACGCTGGTCGCCGCCGGATCGGGGGCGGGGATCGCCGCCTCCTTCAACACGCCGCTGGGCGGGGCCTTCTTCGCGCTGGAGATTATACTAGGCGGATTCGCCGCCGAGACCTTCGCGCCGGTCGTCGCCGCGACCGTGGTGGCGACCGTGGTGGGGCAGGCCCTGCTCGGCGACCGCATCGCCCTGCATCTGCCGGCCTTCCGGCTGGAGCATGCCTTCGAGCTGCTCCCCTACGCGCTCCTCGGACTGCTCTGCGCCGGGCTCGCCGCGGCCTTCAAGCGCTCCGTCACGGTCTTCTCCGCCGCCTTCGGGCGCCTGCCCGTTCACCCGATCCTGAGAACGTGCCTCGCGGGCCTGGGCGTGGGGCTGATCGCGTCGGTCACCAGCGTGGTGATGGGTAACGGATACCGCTGGATCGAGGCCCTGATCTCGGGCGAGCTGAGTCTGGGGGTCTGGGCGCTGCTCTTCGTGCTGCTGCTCAAGTTCGCCGCCACCGTGATCACCTCGGCGGGGCGCAGCGGCGCTGGCCTCTTCGCCGCCAGCCTGTTCATGGGCGCCGTGACGGGCACCTTCGTCGGGCGGGCGGCCCAGGTGCTCTTCCCAGAGTGGATCGGCGACCCGGGCGCCTTCGGCATGGTCGGCATGGGGGCGTTCGCCGCCGCCGTGCTGCACGCGCCCGTCACGCTCTCGTTGATGCTCTTCGAGATGACCGGGAACTACGAGATCGTCCCGCCGCTGTTGTTCGCCAACGGCATCGCCGCGCTGCTGAACCTGGCGCTGCGCTCGGAGTCCATGCTGGACCTCGACCTGAAGAGCCGCGGGCTGCCGACGACGCGCGGCCGGAAGCAGACCGTGCTCGACCAGATCCGCGTGGCCGACATCCTTCGGACCACCGGCTACGAGACCGCCCACCCCGACACCGCGGTCTCCGAGCTGACGGCGCGCTTCCTGGCCCGCCCCATCGACGCCATCTACCTGGTGGACGCCGCTGGCCTCTACCACGGGGTCGTCGACCTGCAGGACATCAAGCCGCACCTGGCCAGCCCGGTGCAGGGTCAGGTCGCGCGCCAGCTCGCCGGGCTCGACACCCCGCCGCTGCGCGACAACCTCAAGGTCACCCAGGCGCTCCGCGTCTTCTTCCGCGAGGAGGCGGACGAGCTGCCTGTGGTGGACGAGGCCGGGCTGCTCCTCGGCGTGCTGACCGAGCGCGACGTGGTCGCCGCCTGGCAGTCGATCATGGTGCGCGAGGGCGAGCTGGTGGCCGGCTTCACCAGCGGCCCCGCCTCCGACCGCCACACGGACTTCGTCGAGCTCCCCCACGGGCAGGCCCTGGACGCGCTGGAGGTCGGGCCCACCCGCGCCGGACACACCCTGCGCGCGCTGAAGCTCCCGCAACAGTTTGGGATCACGGTCGTCGCGCTGAGCGTCTACGACCCCGCCCGCGGGCGCTTCCGCCGCCTCGCCCCGGACGCCGATCGGGTGCTGGGGGCCGACGACCGCCTGATCATCGTCGGCCCTCGCAAGCAGATCCGCGCCTTGAAAGGCGAAGAGAACCAGACCGACTCGCTCATCCCCGAGGACGACCTCACCGCGGGGTGAGCGGGTGGCTCTCGCGCGGCGCGCTGTAGAACTCACTGTTGTAGCGGCCGCGGAAATAGAGCATCGGCACGAGGCCCAGGGCCAGCGCGCCGAGCGTGAGTCCGGTCACCGCGCCGCCCAGCTCCGGGAGCTGCTTGGCACCCAGGAAGAGCAGGAAGATCGCCGACCCACCGGGCCAGATGCCGCGCATGAACAGCGTGCCCATGTCCTTGCCCAGGGTCTTCCGGTAGTACCAGACGCAGGCCAGGCCGGTCAACCCATAGTAGATGGAGACCATCACGCCGATGGCGCTGATCAGGTCGCCCATGACCGAGCCCACGCTCTCCGACGCGGTCGAGCCAGCCAGGAGCACCAGCGAGAGGATCCAGATGAGCGTGCCCGCCAGCCAGGGCGTCTGAAAGCGGCTGTGAATGTCCGAGAAGCCGCGATGCAGCACGCTGTCTCGCCCCATGGAGAAGAGCAGCCGGGCGCACTGCGTGAGCTGGGTCTCGATGGTGCCCACCGTGCTCAGGATGACGGCGAGGATGGCGATGCTCCCCCAGGGCCGAGGCAGGACGGCGTCCCCGAGCGCGGCCAACAGGCTGGCGCCGTTCTCCTCGACCATCTCCGGCGTCATGCCCATCTGAACCGCGACCTGAATGATCAGGAAGAGGGTCATCACGCCGACCATGCCGAAGACGCCGCTGCTGCCGCCCGAGGCGCCCGTGCCCTCCGCCTCCTCGGCGACGTTCGAGGTGACGTCCCACCCAAAGTAGTAGAAGACCGCCACCAGCATGCCGCTCATGAACATGTCGAAGTCCGCGAACGAGGCGGGCGAGAACCAGGACAACGAGAACGGGTTGACGGGCGCCGCGGAGAACTTGAGGAAGGCGGCGACGGCCAGGACGAGGAGCGCCAGCGCTTCGATCGATGTCATTATCCTCTGAAATCGTGCGGCGGCGTGGACGCCGACGATGGTGAGGACGGCCACCGCGCTGAACCACAGCCCGCCGACGACGGCCGCCGCGGTCACGTTCTCTTCATAGGCCGGCGCGACCAGGTGCAGCGTCAGCACGCCCACCGGCAGCGCGGCCGTGACCATGAAGACGGTGCTCAGGACCAGGAAGG
>CAZKWG010000505.1:2781-6254 GCA_964556105.1 uncultured Enterobacterales bacterium
GGTCCAGGCCGCGAGGAAGCCCAGGCTCGGGTGGATGGCGCGCCCCACCCAGGCGTAGGCCGCGCCGGCGTCGGCCCGCCAGAGGTTCAGATACTTGAACGAGAACGAGATCCCGAACATCGGGATGGCGCCCAGGAGCAGGGCCGCGGGCGAGGCGAGCCCAACCGTGGCGATCAACGCCGCCGTCGTCGCGTTGAGCGAGTACGAGGGCGCGCTGCCCGCGACCGCCAGCGTGATCGTATCGACGAAGGACAGGGCGTTCTTTTTCAATCCTGCGGACATGCGTGTGCTCCTGATGGCGAGTCCAGGAGCGCATCCTACACCGTCTCGTCACCGAGCCGTCACGCGACGCTCGCCCTGACAGTTCGGGCACCACCAGGTGCCGCGCCCGGCCTGGGTGAGACGGGCGATGGGGCCCGCGCAGCGCGGGCAGCTCGTCCGCTGATAGACCGAGAACGGGTTCTCCCCGCCCTGGTTCACGTAGACCACGCGCTCGCTCGAGCAGGCCGCGACGGCGCGCTCCAGGAAGGGGTGGGCCTCCTCGGCGAGGCGCGCCAGCTCGGCCTCGCTCAGGCCGCCCGCCGGGCGAAACGGCGAGAGCCGCGCCAGCCAGCAGATCTCCGCGGCGCAGATGTTGCCCAGGCCGGCGATCCGCGACTGCTCCATCAGCACGGGCTTCAGCGGGCCGCGCGCGCCCCGCAGGCGCTCCCCCCACCAGGCGCCGTCCCGCCGCTCCGGCCAGGGCTCCGGCCCCAGGGAGAGGGCGGCGAACCAGGCGGAGAGCTGGTCCACGCGCATCCGGCGGATCTCGGCGAAGCGGCGTGGATCGCGGAAGCTCACCGAGGAGCCGTCGTCCAGGACCCAGCGCGCGCGGCCTGGGACGGCGCCCTGGACCAGCTCGCCGGTCATGCGCAGGTGGATGACCCAGGCCTCCGACGCGGCGCGCAGGATGAGGTGCTTGGCCCGGCGCGTCACGGCGAGATCGGGCGAGCCGAGGGCCGATCCGTCTCCCTGGTCCAGCTTGAGCACGGTCGGATCGAGCACGTCGAAGGCCAGGATCCGCCGACCGGCCAGCCAGCGCTCCAGGTGGGCGCGCGCGCCCTCGACCTCGGGCAGCTCGGGCATGGGCTCCTCCTCCGAGGCCGGCTTTAGCCTGTCTTCTCGGCGCGCGGGAGCCCGCCTCAGCCGCCCAGGGCCGCCACCATGCGCTCGACGAAGCCGCGCATGCCGCGCTCCATCATGGTCTCGACGACGGGGCGGAGCACCTTCGACGCGACCATCCCGAGGTCCATCTCCAGGCTCACCGTCTCCTGGAACGTCACCGTGCTGCCGGTGGGCGTCGCGGAGAAGCGCGCCTCGCCCTCGACCATCGGCTTGCCGCCGGGCAGGGTGCGCCAGAGCAGGCGATCTCCCTCCACGCTGAAGCGCAGGGTGTAGTCGCCCGCGAACGCGCTGGGGCCGTGCTTCATCTCCTTGAGGCGCAGGCGGAGCAGGCCCGGTCCCGGTCGCTCGGAGGTGGCGACCTCGGGTCGGCAGCGCAGCTGCGTCTCCGGCTCGGCCCAGGCGGCGAGGGCCTGGGCGGGCGGGAGCGGCAGGGCGTGGACGGCCTCGTGGCGGCTGGAGAAGGTAGCCAGGGGACACCTCGCGCGCGGCGGGACCCGGGGAACATGGCGCCGCGGGTCCGTCGCATAACGCGGCCCGCACCCACGAGGCTCGTGCCGCGTCCGCGCGTTAGAACGCGACGATGTCCCCCGCCCTCCCCGATCCGGGCCTCAGCCCGGACTGCGCCCGCTGCGCCGGCCTGTGCTGCGTGGCGCCGCCCTTCGCGAGATCAGCAGACTTTCCCATCGACAAACCCGCCAGCGTCCCCTGCCCCAACCTGGGCGAGGACTTTCGGTGCGCCGTCCACGCCGAGCGGCAGGCGCGGGGCTTCCACGGCTGCATGAGCTTCGACTGCTTCGGCGCCGGTCAGCGGGTCACCCAGCAGACCTTCGGGGGAGCCGACTGGCGGCGCGACCCAGCCCTGGCCGAGCGGATGTTCGGCGCCTTCTACGTGCTCTACTCGCTGCACGCCCTGCTCTGGCACCTCGACGCCGCCTGCGCGCTGCCGCTGGACGCCCCGCTGAGCGCCGAGCTTCGACGGCTCCGCGACGAGGTCGCGGCGCTGGCCTGTGGCGACGACGCGGCGCTCCGGGCGCTGGCGTTGGGGCCGCTGCGGGCCGAGGTAGACCAGCGCCTCGCGCACGCCAGCGCCCTGGTCCGCGCCGACGCGAAGCCCGTCCGCGCGAAGCGCGTGAAGGCGGGAGCCAACCTGCTCGGCGCGAAGCTGGGCGGGGCCGACCTGCGCGGCGCCGACCTGCACGGGGCCTGCCTGATCGGCGCGGACCTGGCGGGCGCCGACCTGCGCGGAGCCGATCTCCGCGGGGTGGATCTGCGCGGGGCCGACCTCCGCGGCGCGGATCTGCGCGGCAGCCTCTTCCTCACGCGGGCCCAGCTCAGCTCGGCCCGCGGAGACGCGCACACGCGACTCGACGCCTCGACCCCGACACCCGAGCGCTGGGGCGTGGCCTGACGCTCCAGGGTGCTCAACGCTCCGGGGTGAACGTACAGCTCCGTCGCACCGGATTCCGGGGCCCCAAACCATGAACACACCTAATTCATAGATTCTTCAAACCTTGTATTGACTCTGCCGACGCGTTTGCTAACCTGAACAGGTGTACGGCAAATTCCGCGGAGGCCCCATGAACATCCAGTCTCACGAGATCCTCTTCCTTCAGCACGCTGGCGTCCATGGTGGCAGCTCCGCCCAGGAGCCGGGGGAGCCCGGCAAGCACACGCTGCAGAGCATCGTGGAGACCCTTCCCGACCTGTCCAGCCTCACCTTCGCGGCGCCTCCCGTCTCGGAGGAGGAGGCGATCGCCGACCACCTGCTGAAGATGGGCCAGGAGGCGGTGGAGCAGGGTGACTGGGAGGGCGCGGATCAGGCCCTGAGTCGGGCCCGCGACATCCGCATCGACCAGCCCCTGACCCTGGCCTGGCTGGCCTGGGCGCGGCTCCACAACGAGGCGATCCCCGGGGAGACGCGCGCGAAGGACGCGCTGGCCATGGCGATCCTGGCCCTCCAGCTCTCGCCCGAGGACATGGAGGTCAGGAGCCTCGTCTCGGAGGTGTTCAGCCGCCAGGGAGAGCGCAGGGCGTCCTGACGCTCACATGAAGTTTCGGGTGTGGAGCGAGGAGAGCGCCTCGGCCTCGGCGTCTGAGACGCCGAGGCGCCGCAGGCGCACGCGCCGCCCCTGATCCATCTCCACTTTTAGCTGCGCGACCTTCGCCCAGCCCGCGGCGAGATCCGCAGGCGCCCAGGAGCCGGCCGCCAGCAGCACGAGCGCGTCCGTGACCTCCTCGTTCAGGCCCGCGCTATGCTGCAATGCAGCATGACGGCGCTCCACGGCGGCGGCGAGGCGGGGGCGCAGCCC
>CAZKWG010000506.1:0-6242 GCA_964556105.1 uncultured Enterobacterales bacterium
GCCGCGCCCACCAGCGTCGCCCCGGAGAGGAAGCGCCCGCCCATGAAGTCGCCGCCGATGCTCACGACATAGCCCAGGTGCAGGCCCAGCCCCAGCAGCAGGGGCCAGGCGGCGCGGTCGCGGCGCAGCAGGGTCAGCGTCGGGCCCGCCACCAGCACCAGCACCGTGGCGGGATCGTGAACGGCGCTCCACCCCAGGTAGTACAGGCCCTGCACCAGCTTCTCGCCCAGCGGGATGCCTGTTCCCAGCTTGGCGTAGGCCGTGTTCGGAAATGGGAATCCGTAGTACCAGATTGCGAAGAGCGTCCATAGACCGAAGGGGATGAGCCCGAGCAGCGATCGCGCCAGGGCGCCGCGGGTGCGGATGGCGAGCAGCTCGGCGAACATCAGCGGGGCGAACAACCACAGGTTGTCGTGGCGTGTGGTGATGGCCAGGCCGAGCAGCACCGACAGGCGGGCCACCTTGGCTTCGCTCCGCGGCTCGGCGAGAGAGACCGCCAGGGCGAGGGCCAGCAGCAGGTGGGTGAGCGGGTTCTCCAGCCCGCTGGTCGAGTAGTCCACGAAGGCCTTCGACGCGAGCACGGCGAGGACCGCCATCGCCCCGCCCAGGGCCTGGCCGGCGACGCGGAAGGCCAGCACGGCGACGGCCGCGCCGCTGAGCAGCATGCTCAGGGCGATCGTGGTGTAGTGCAGCTCGCGCGTCACGGCGGTCACGGGCAGGAGCAGCAGCACCCACAGCGGGTGGGTGAAGGCCTGCACGCGCTCGCCCGGGTTCCAGACCAGCCCGTGCCCGGACAGCGCGTTCGCCACCATGCGCAGGGAGATCAGCCCGTCATCGCCGAGCCAGGCCGTGGCGATCAGCGCCGCGCCGAAGAGGGCGAGCAGGAGGGCGCGCGCGCCCTGGCGGGGGTCGTCGATCAGCGTCTGCAGGAGCGGAGGACGGTCGGACATGGGGCAAAGATAGCGGATCCGGTCGGCGCAGGCGCGGGAGGTGTGCCAGGAATTCGTGAGGGCTGGGGGCGGCGCTCTGGGGGCGCCTGTCCTTGCGTCGCAACGCTCACGGCGGACGCGGGGCCTGGTGTACGAAGCGCGACCGCGGTGTGTGGTCCTGGCTTCTGGGGATCACTTGGCTTTGATCTGGAGGGGCAACGCCAGCCCCATCACATCGCGCTTCTCAAGCAGGCGGCCTTGAGCGAAAGCCTGTCCTGGCCGAACTGACAGGCTTGAGGTCACATGTTTACTCGCCCTCAGATTCGTCCCCCAATCTGAAGCGGCAAGGGCTGCCCTCCAGTCTCCTACGCCCCCTGGACCCGCCTCTTGCGTTCTTCCAGCGTTGCCAGCAGGATGGGCAGGACGAGGCGATCCTTGGGACGGTTGGCCTCGGCCTTGACCCGGATCAGCATCGGGAGATCCAGCACTCGAAAGACCAGCGCGCCGTCACCGACCTGGACGGTGTGGTCCACCAGCTCCTCGTATCCTCGCTGCCCCGAGATCTCGCAGAGCACGTCGAGCTTGCCCAGCTCTGTCTGCAGCAGGATGTGCCCATGGCCCGCGAAGTCGGAGGCGCGGGGACGCAGCTTGCGTCGCGCGAGGTCGCCTCGGAAGTACGCGTCGAGACGTTCGAGGACGCCGGTCAGTCGCGCGATGTTCTCTTCGGTGCGGCGGTGAACGATGTCCACATCCTCCGTCACGATGGGGGCGTTTTGCAGCACAGCCGCCGCTCCACCCACCACGATGAACTCCACCCCGGCGTCGGTCAGCTCGGCGATCAGGCGTACAAGGGGATCGTCTACCCCCGACACGCTCACGCGATGACCCTCAGCCGTGCGTAGAACCGCGCCTGCTGCGCTGAGCGGGCCAGGCGCGCAAGCGGGGCCTCCAGCATGGCCTCCCAGATGAGGGTGCGGTCCACGTCCTCTACGGCCGCGAGCACGTCGGGGTCGCGGAGGGCCAGATCGTCGAGAACATCCGCGATCTCCGGCAGCAAACCGATGTCGACGGACCTGTGAACCTCTCCGGGGGAGTTGTCCTGGGTGTCGGCGATGGTCAGCGCAGGTCTCACAGAGGCTTCATAGCGCGTGCTGCCCCGCGTCGCCAGAGACCGTAGGTTGAGCTTGCACCCTGGCCTCGTTGGTGATGTTGGTCTTTACCCTGATCCAGATCCCTCGGGTTTGATCTGGATGGGCAAATCATCGCCCCCGCCCCCTGATAGCGGTCTCCCCGACATCGATCGAGCGCTCAGCTTCGCGACCGGCTACCCGGAGGGCATCGGGCTCGCGCAGGTACAGAGCTGCCCGTCGGATCTCAGCGGAGACGAACGAGTCACCCTGTTCGATACCAGGCAGAGCCCCTCATCCTACCCGATCGCGCCCGTACCCCGGGCGCCTGCTGGTGTGCGCGACGGCCATCCCCACCGTCCGTGTCTCCTACACCCGGGAGAAGATCGCGCAGGGGAGGTCGCGCTGCGCCGCTCCTCGTACCCGCTCACCGCCTCGGCGAGCCGTGGGTCGGCTACACTCTCGTCTGTCCCTGGAGCCCCGTCATGCGCTCTCCCTTCCGCCTGATCCTCCTCCTCATCGTCGCCGCGTGCCGGTCTCCTGGCGACGCGAAGCTGGAGGAGACCGCAGGAGAATGTACCTTCTATATGGACTCCGACGGAGACGGCCATGGAAGCGACACCCTGACCGACACGGGCGACTGTGATCTCCCTCCGGACGGGTTCGTGGCCCGCTCCGGTGACTGCGACGACGAAGACCCCAGGGTGAATCCGGACGCTGCCGAGCAATGCGACGGCTTGGACAACGACTGCGACGGCCAGGCGGACGAGGCGCTGCTCACCACCTGGTACCAGGACGCGGACGGCGATGGATACGGAGACAGCGCCGTCGACGCGTGTACGGCTCCAGACGCGGGCTGGACGACGACAGGGGGCGACTGTGACGACACGGACGGCGGCATCTACCCTGACGCCGTCGAGACCTGTGGCGATGGCGTCGACGACGACTGCGATGGCGCGGACACGACCTGCCCGTTGAGCGGCGAGGTCGACCTGGGTGGGTTCGTGAAGCTCCACGGCCCGGGCGCCGAGGACGACGCCGGGCGCCTCACCGACGTGGCGGACGTGACCGGCGACGGCGTGGATGATCTCTTCGTGACGACCTTCGGCGCTGGCGGCTATGCCGGGGGCGGCTACCTCGTCCCGGGGCCCGTGTCCGGCTCCGCCGCCCTCGATGAGGCGGGATATGCGTTCGTGGGGGACCGGGACACAACCTACGGTGCCGGGCGTTCGATTGGTCTCGGGGATGTAGACGGGGACAGCGTCGGCGACGTGGCGATAGGCGTCCCTTACTACAACAACGCAGTCTACGTCTTCCTTGGCCCGGTCACCGAGGATCGCGCGGTCGAGACCCCTGACCTCGTCATCAAAGGCCCCGCGGGCGTGTACTCGGGGCACGGCGCTGATCTCGTAGACCTGGACGGAGACGGGGCTCACGACATGGTGCTCGGCGCGTACTTCGCGTCGGCCGGGGCCTTCTACGGGGGCGCGGTCTACGTGGCGTATGGACCCCTCGCGGGCGACATGGACCTCGCGACGGAGGCCGACGCCGTGCTCGTCGGCACCGAGGACGAGGGCTACGCGGGCCGCCACATCCGGGGCGGCGGTGACGTGGACGGCGACGGGCTGGAAGACATGCTCATCGCCGCGCCCAACGCCACGGGGACGGCCCCGAGCTCCGGCATCGTCTACCTCGTGCTGGGCCCCGCGGAGGACGGGAGTCTCGACGACGCGCAGGCGCGCTTGCGCGGTGAGTCGTACGGGAGCGCGCTCGGCATCGGGGTCGCGCTCGCCATGGGCGACGTGGACGGAGACGGCCGCGACGACATCGCTGCGGGAGCCTACTACGAGAGCGGGACCATATCCTACGGAGGCGCGGCCTACCTCGTGCTCGGGCCCGCGACCGGGGACCGGGAGCTCGCGACGGCGGACGTGGTGGTTCACGGAGACGCCGCCAACCAGTACGCGGGCTCCTCCGTGGCCATCGGTGACGCAGACGGGGATGGCGTCGGAGACGTCGTCGTCGGAGCCAACGGCACAGATACCTCCACCGGAGCGGTCTACGTGTTCTCGGGGCCGGGGGCGGGGAGCTACACCCCGCGCGACGCGGCCGTGACCTTCATGGGCGAGGCGATCATCGCGTTCACCGGGACCAGCACGGTCTTTGGCGATCTCGACGCCGACGGCGTGCCGAGCCTCGTCGTGGGCGCCACGGGCGACGCGACCGGCGGCGCGAACGCCGGCGCGGTCTACGTGGTCACTCCGTAGCGCTCGGGCGACCCCACCCCTCAAGGGATCGGGTTCAAGAACTCCAGCTCCGGCCGCCAGTCATCCGCCGGGCCGTAGCGCACGCGCACCACGCCGAGGAATTTCTCCTCCGAGATCGGCCCCCACCAGCGGCTGTCCAGCGCGCGGTCGCGGTGGTCGGCCAGCAGGTACCAGGAGCCCTCGGGGACGGCCACAGGCTCGGCCTCCCAGTGTACGGGCTCCTTCTGGTAGCGGAGCAGCCAGAGGTTCGCCCGCGCCGGCGGCTTGCTCCACATCGTCTCCTGGGTGACGCGGTCGCCGTCCAGCTCGCCCATGTCCTTCTGGCGGATGCGCTTGACGTCCACCCGCAGCTCGCCGTTCTCGTAGCGCACCCGCTTGTCGCCGTCGGCGATGGCGCGGCGCAGCACGACGCGCTCGGGGTCCAGCGGGTCCTCGAGCGCCACGACGTCGCCGCGCAGGGGCGCGCGCGGGATGATCAGCACCCTGTCGCCAGCGCGGATGGAGGGCGACATCTCGTCGCTGCCGACCGTGTGGACGCGCGAGGCGCCCAGCCCCACCAGGAGGAGCGGGAGGGCGACGAGGATGGCCAGGGTGGTGCGGGAGCGCGTCACCCCGCTCCTGTATCCTGTCTGGGGCCGCGCTTCAGTTGTCGGAGAAGATGCGGAAGTAGAGCAGGTCGATGGTCTGGCCGGGGCGAGGCACGGCGAGGCCCTCGAAGACGATGGCGTTCTTCGCCGCGTCGTACTGCCAGCCGTCCTCGGGGCGCTGGTGCATGAGCGCGCCGTCGACCTGGACCTCCATCGACTCCAGGTCCGGCATGTCCGTCAGCTCGAAGGTGTCGGTCATGCCGACGGAGGTGAACGCGATGGACTTCATGACCGCGCCGAAGTCGCTCTCGCAGATGCTCTTGAACACGCCGCTGGTGGACTCGACCGCCTCCAAGAGGCGGGTGCCGGCCTCGGCGGACGAGGTGGACGAGGCGCAGCCGCTGGGCAGCGGGCCGCCGATCAGGTTCATGCGGAAGCTGGTCGCCTCTTTGAAGACGCCGAGGTGGTCGATGTAGGTGCCGACCGCGTCCTCGCTCTGGTCGTCCTCGTCGGTGAGCAGGACGATCTGCAGGTCCGCGTCCTGGCGGAAGAGCGCGCTGTTGCCGGCGCTGAGCGCGGGATCGGAGGTGGCGAGGCGGATGGCCTCCAGGTGCTGCTCCTCGCGGTTGCCCTCGATGCCGACGTCGGCCTGCTCGGTGAAGACCGAGTCGAGGTCCTCCGTGTTCACGCTGAGCACCTCGCCCACCAGCATTCCGAGATCGTCCTCGGCGTCCGTGGTGATGATGCCGATCTGGTAGTCCACCGAGGTCTCGTAGAGCACGTCGGCGTAGTCCTGGAAGTTCGCCACCAGGGCGTCCTGCTCCTCGGACATGGTGGCGGAGTTGTCGATGACCCAGAGGATGTCCACCGGGCGCTCCGGGCCGCCCTGCACGTAGGTGTCGCCGCTGGGGATGCGCGCGACGTTGTAGTCGGGGCAGCCGGCGAGCGCGGGCGTGAGCGCGCCGAGCAGGAGCAGGAAGCGGGCGGGATGGGCGTAGGACATGCGCGTGTGACCTCTGGCAGCCACAGGATATCGCACCCGAGGCCCTCGTGGTGCGCTATGCTTGCGCGCATGAGAAGCATCACCATCATCGCGCTCTGCACGGCCTGTTCCGGCGGCGGCAAAGGCGGAGAAGCCGGCGACGTCCTGGAGATCTCGCTCAACCCCTCCGAGGTGGCGCTGACCACCTCCGCCGACGCGCCCAGCACACAGACGTTCAGTGTCACCGCCACCTTCCAGAACGGGAACGTGGAGGAGGACTTCGACCTGGTCGGCTGGTCGCTGTCGAACACGGCGGTCGGCCAGGTGGACGAGGACGGCCTGTTCACGAC
>CAZKWG010000507.1:0-6235 GCA_964556105.1 uncultured Enterobacterales bacterium
CCGACGGCAGCCCTGACTTCGAGGTCTCGGGGACGTTCACGCTGACGATGTGTGAGCGCTGAGCGGCGCGCTCACCACGTCAGCGGCACGGCGCCCGGGTTGGGCACCGCCAGCGCCATCATCCGTCGCTGCATGATCGGCAGCCGCACGGCGTGGAAGGCGGCGCCCAGCACCTTTCTCGCGCTGCGCGCGTCGGGAGCACGCAGGAGCTGACGCAGGGCCGCGCCGCCCTTGCCGGCCGAGTGCTGCGAGCGCAAGACCTCCTTGGCCGCGCCGTAGAAGGCCGCCGTGTAGGGCGCCTCGAAGAGCGGCTTGTTGTCCATGCTCACCGCCCACGAGCGCCCGCCCATCGAGGCGGAGACGCGCTCGTAGAAGGCCGTGCCGGGGTGCGGGTAGCTGACGCTGACGCCGATCTCGTCCGGCTTGAGGCGGCGGACCATGGCGATGGTCTGGAGCACGTCCTCCAAGGTCTCGCCGGGGTAGCCGAGCTGCAGGAAAAAGCAGGCCTGGATGCCGTGCCGCCGCAGCAGCGCCGTCGCGGCCTCGATCTCGGAGACGGAGCTCTCCTTGTCCATGGCGCTGAGCACCTTGTCCGAGCCGCTCTCGGCCCCCACCCAGACCTCCTTGCAGCCCGTCGCCGCGAGATCCTCGGTGAACGCCGGATCCTTCATCAGGTCCACGCGGCTCAGGCAGCGGTAGGGGACGGGCTCGCGCAGCGCGGCGCGGAAGGCGCGCAGCCAGGCGGGCTTGAGCGCGAAGATGTCGTCGGTGAACCAGATGCGGTCCATGCCGGCCGTGACCCGCAGCGTGGCGATCTCGGCCGCCACCCGCTGGGGCGAGCGGACGTGGTAGCTGCGCCCCCAGGTGGGTTTTGCACACCAGTTGCACTTGTACGGGCAGCCGCGCGCCGTCCAGATGTTCAGCTCCCAGGCGCCGTGACGCTCTATCCACCAGGACTTGTAGCGCTCCAGGTCCACGAGATCCCAGGCAGGGTCCGGCAGGCGGTCGAGATCGGCGATGACGGGCACGCGCCCGCCCGCCCCACGCTCGCCGTGCACGCCGACCAGCCCGCGCGCGCCGTCCGCCCAGTCCACCACGATCTCCGCCGCGTCTCCCACGATGACCGCGTCGGCGGCCGCGTAGGCCTCGGGCCAGGTCGAGGCGTCCGGACCCGCCACGACGACCTTCGCTCCCCTGCCCTTCGCCGCCCGCACCATCGCCAGCGCCGCCTCGCGCAGCACGCCGAGGCACATCTTCTGGTGGACCGCGTGGTCGTCCGCCGCCAGCACGACGATCTCCGCCCCGTGCGCGTCGAGCGCGGCCACCAGCGCCGTCTCCCCGCGCCCGCTGGGCTCGAACATCGGATCGTGCAGCGCCACCGTGTGCCCGGCGCGCCGCAGATTCGCCGCGATCACCAGCGCTCCCAGCGGCGGGTAAGGCTTGCCCACCGCCGCCTCGTGAGGGTTCAAGGCGAGCTGGTCGTTCGAGGCCACGAGGATGCGAGCCATGGGTACAGAATAGCCTGTTCGGGGCCAGGGGCATGCTACCGTCTTCGAGCCCGCCAGGAGCTCGTCCATGCCTGTCCCCGCGACGCTCAGCCTCGCCGCCCTGCTCGCCCTCGACGCTCCCACCTGCCCGGAGGGCCAGCGGCCCTTCACCGGCGGCTGCGCGGAGGCGGAGACCGGCCTGGGCGCCGTCTGTTTTGTACGGCCGGGCAGGCTGATGGCGGCCGGCGTGAACATGCGCATCTGGGAGACCGGGCTCATCACCGAGGAGGGCGCGCCCCTCCGTCTGATGGGCGACTCCGAGCTCGACCCGGACGAGCTGGCGCACCTCGCCACGGGCAACCAGTTCTGTTTTCTCACCACCGAGGGCGTCCACACCTACGCCGCCGCGCCGCTGCTCCAGAAGGGGATGGGCGCGCTCATCCCCGTCGCGACGCTGATCGCGAACCCGAAGGTCCCGATCGGCAAGGCCAGCGCCCGCGTCTACCCAGGCCAGGTGACGGTGATCGAGGCCTCGCTGGAGCCCGGCGCCACCAGCGGGGGGACGCCGAAGCTCAAGCCCTCCAGCGTGAGCGTCTTCGACGAGCAGCTCTTCGACCCCGAGCAGGCGAGGCGCCTCGCCCCCTGGCTGGTGCCCGCGCCCGAGCTCGAGGCCTGGATCAAGGCCACGCAGCAGGACGACGCGGAGCAGGGGGACTGAGGCTCACCACCCCCAGCCGCTCTCGCCGGCGGCGTCCGCCGGAACGCCGGCCTCCGTGCCCAGCCCGGCCAGCGGCAGCCCGTGGATCACCTGGCTCAGCCAGGCGAGGCTCGCCCCGATCACGAAGAGCAGGCCGACGAGCAGCCCCAGCAGGATGAGATCGCGGGCGCGGCGCTCGTCGAGACCGTCGGGATCGAGCGCCTGTCGGGCCAGCACGCGGTCCAGCCAGAGGCAGACGGGCAGCGCGCCGAGGCATTGAATGGGGATCCAGCGCGCGATGGCCAGCCCGAGCACGACCAGGTGGCTGGCGCGAAAGGCGAGGCGCGCCGCCGTCAACGTGGCCCCCGGTCCAGACGTGGCGACCAGGGTGCGGTAGCCGCGCGCCCGATCCTCTCCTTGCTGGAAACACTGCGCCAGGAAGAAGGCGCCGAGCACGCTGAACGCCAGCGCGGCGATCAGCAGCGCGGAGCGAGCGTCCAGGGGCACGCCGACCACGCTGTAGCCCGCCAGCGGCGAGGCGACGCCGAAGCCCACGACGTTGACCAGCGGCCCGGCCAGCGGGCGCGCCTTCCAGGCGACGGCCGGGTGGCTGTAGCCGATGGCGAGCAGCGCGGAGAAGAGCGCCGCGAAGGCGGGCCCCGCCCCGGCCAGCGCGGCCAGCGCGACGCTCAGGAGCAGGGCCAGGCTGCCCTCCCGCTGCAGGTGGGGCGGCACCGCGACCGGCTCACCATAGAGGACGGGCCCCTGATCCCGGTCCAAGGCCGCGTTCCACCACAGGGTCCCCGCGTTCAGCAGGATCCAGGCCAGGACCAGCAGCAGCGCCTCGCTCGCGGCGCGCAGGGGCAGCGCCCGGCTCCAGTGCGCGACGGCGTAGCCCGTCAGCGGCGCCATCGCGGCCAGGATCAGCCCCCTCGGCCGCGCCAGCCGCCACAGCGCGCGGGCTCGCTCCATCGCCAGGCTCCTCGCCTCAGGGCGCGGCGGGCGTCGCGGGCAGCACCGGCGGCGTCAGCACAGGCGGAGGCGGCGCGTCCGTGAGCCGCAGCCAGCGGATCGCGTTGTCGCGGTAGACCAGGCGAAGCTGCTCGTCGCTCAGCCCCAGGCCCTTGAACACGCCCTCGCCGTCGCGCCCGGTCTGGAAGTAGCGGCTGTAGCCCGCCGCCAGATCGGTCTGAAACACGGACTTCTCCAGCTGGTCGCGCGTCGCCCAGATGACGAGGCTGTACCAGCCCGGCGTCTTCTCCGAGTTGCCCGTGATCACGCTGTCCGTGCCGAACACGATCTGCCGCGGGAACTGGTCGAAGACCGCCTTGAAGACGCCCGGATCGGCCTCCATCGTCGCCAGCCCCTTGAGCAGGATCTCCCGCGTGCCCAGACTGGTGTCGATGTAGAGGTTGGGGTGGGCGCGCAGCATCGTCTCGAGCTGCTTCATCGCCGCGCCGCGCGGCTGCCAGAAGGCCACGCCGTAGTGGGGCACCATCACGTTCAGCTTCGGGTAGCGGTCCAGCACACCCGAGAGCTCATCCCCGAACTTGACGATGTTGACGTGCCAGTTGACCGGGATTCCCTGCTCTTCCAGCCAGGCCAGCACCGGCTGCATATCGGGCGGGTCCAGCGGACCATCGGCGAAGTTGGAGTGCCCGCTGTAGAGCTTGACCCCCTTCGCCCCGGCCGCGACGTGCCTCTTCAGCCGCTCGAGCTTGTCCGGATCCTTCGGGTCCAGCGTACAAAACGGGATGATCTCGCCAGGCGCCAGCTTGCTGGCCGACAGGATCTCCTGGAAGTTCTCCGACATCCCGGGCTCGCCCTTCTCGCCCTTGCCCTCGAGCGTGAACTCCGGGCTGGCGACCAGCACGGTCGCGGCGATGCCGCTGCGCCGCGCGGCGACCATGTAGCGCTCGAGGTGGCGGGTCGCGTAGAGGTGCTCGTGTGCGTTGATGATGCCCATCTCCCCCCAGACATCCGGTCGCTTCCCCTCGGCGAGCTGGCGCTGCAGGGCCGCGACCTCAGCCTCCAACGCACGGATCCGCGAGGTCGCCTCGACGGGCTTCGGCTTCGGCAGCGTCTCCGGCACGTCCGCGCCGTCGTCATCTCCCTCCCGGTCGGCGGCGGGCGCCGCGGGCTCGGCCGTCGTGGTCCCTTCGGTGGCCTGGGCGCCGGTGACGTCCTTCTTGGGGCGGGGCGTGGGCGCGCCGTCGCCGCAGGCTACGAGCGCCAGCAGAGAGAGGAGGATCATCGGTTACTTCCCCGGAGGAACGGTGACGGAGGAGAGGGGCGGGATCTCGGGCCGCGCCGGCACCGGGGTCCCAGGCACAGGCCAGCCCTTCGTGCGGTCGGGCAGCGCGCCCTGGGCGTCCAGCAGCAGCCAGGTCGCCGGCGAGCGCTCATAGATGGTGGACAGGGTCTCGTCGTCCAGGTCCAGTCCATGCATCGGCGTGTCCGGCATGAGGAAGAAGCGGAAGCTCTTCGACTCCAACAGCTGCATGTACGATCGCAGCGTGTCGTAGATGTAGGCCTCGTCCTTGGTCGGCTCCAACACCATGTCGCTGGCGTAGAGCAGCTTGTTCCGATGCTTCGTCAAATACTCCTTGCTGCGCGTGCGCCACTTCGCCAGCGCCTCGAAGCCCTCCGAGTGGAAGCTGTAGTGCCCGAAGCTGAGATCCGTGTACAGATTGGGGTAGCGCTCCAACAGGAAGGCCAGCCGAGTCAAACGCACCGCGGAGTTCTTGTGCAGCCCGAAATGCGCGAGGTTCACGCGCAGATAGGGATACTTCTCCATGACGTTCAGGAGCTCGTCCCAGTACTTGATCAGGTTGACGTGGTAGACGATGGGGAGCTGGACCTCCTGGGCCCAGGCGTAGATTGGGTCCATCCGAGGATCGTCGAGCGGCATGACGTGGAAGGGCCCCTTGCCGTGGCTCTCCCCGTGCCCGAGGAAGAGCTTGAGCCCGTCCGCCCCCTTCGCCACGTCGCTTTGCAGCTGCTGCAGCGCGTCCGGCTGGAGCGGATCGATGGTGACGAACGCGCAGAAGCGGTCCGGCCAGCGCTGCTTGATGCGGATGGTCTCGGCGTTGTTCTCCACCCAGCCTTCGAATCCGTACTTCTGATTCAAGGTGTAGGTGTAGGTGGTCGCCGAGAGCGTACACATGCGCTGAACGCCGAGCGCGTCCATCGCCGGCAGCACCCGCTCCGCCTCCTCCACGTCGCGCAGGTGCTCGTGGACGTCGATGATCTTCCAGCGCCGCGGGCCGATGTCCGTGGTCTTGATGCTGGGATCGTCCGCCTTCAGGTAGGCCTTGCTCGTGGGGTCGCCCGAGCGCAGCGCCGTGCTGCTCGGAGCGATCACGCTCTCGATGGCCCCAGGCCGGAGGAGGCTGATGGCGATCAGCGCGAGCGCGACGCCGAGAAGAGCGCCGAGGACGCGAGGAAGCAGCGGTGCGCGAGGCGGTGTGGTCGAGGTCATGATGGTCCTCGTCGGCTATCCCGCTCCGCGGGCGCGCGCCCACTCACGGGGCCGTAAACCCGGCCTTGGCGTTCAGCTTCGCGACCTTCGCCGCCGCCTTCGGGTTGGTCTCCGCCAGGACGTCCAGGTAGCGCCGCATGTAGAGGCTGGCCGGCACGCGTCGGAGGGTCTCGGCGATCACGTCCAGCGCCAGCTCGTCCACCCGCTTGAAGCGGATGCAGCTCTTGCCCATGTCCAGCTTCTTGCCGGTCTTTGCCCAGGCGTCCTGAAACCAGCGCAGCAGCTCGCTGCCGCCCTCGACCACCTCTCCGCCCGCCGCGCCGTAGAGCGACATCAGGTAGATCGACATGTGGCCCTTCTGCGAGGCCAGGCCGGCGTAGGGCAGCGGCTGCTTCGGATCGCAGTGATAGCCGGCGGGGAAGGCCGCGTGTGGCACAGAGTAGCCGATCATGCCGTAGGCCATCGCCTCCTGAAAGCCCGCGTCCAGGTTGGCGAGGATGACCTCGCGCACCGCGGAGAGGGCGGCGGCGCGGTCGGGCGGCAGCCCATCGAGGTAGGCTTCCACGGTCG
>CAZKWG010000508.1:0-6229 GCA_964556105.1 uncultured Enterobacterales bacterium
CGCTGCTCGTGCCGCAGCGCAACCAGGGTCTCCTCGATGACCGCCTCCGGGCGCTTCGCGATGGCAGTGCGCTCATACAGCAGGCTGTTGATCTTCGCGGTCAGGGTGCGCGTGCTCCAGCGCTCCAGACGGCAAAGCTCTACGTAGAAGCTGCGTTTGAGCGGGTCGTCGATGGCGATCAGTTCGCGAAGGTGGGTCCAGCTCAACTGTGAACGCAGCGCGTTCACAATCTCCGGGTCTGGGAACACCTCTGAAAATCGAACCATGTAATAGAGGTTTCTCGCTGAGAAGCTCCTCCCGTGCTCCAACGCGAGCGCCTCGGCCACCTGGCCGATCACCTGCTGTCCGTAGTCTGCGCGCTCATCCCGAAGGATGTCGAGGCGGATGCGGCTCCCCACCTGCCAGTACAGCGTCACGAGCTCGCCGTTGAGCACGGCGGCCGCCCGCCCGCGGCTCTGCTCGATCAGGATGCGGAGGTCGCTGAGCAGGCCCTCGGCCATAGCCCGTTCTACCGGGGGAGTCGTCATCTGCGAATTGGCTCCTGCATCAAGCAGGTAACCCGCCGCAGATCTGCGAGCCTCTGCTCGCCCGCGGTCAGAAAGAAGGTTCTATACGCATCCCATTTCGCGCACCACTCCAAGCAGGCCGCCTGTAACCTCGTGTTACAGACGGTTTTTCGTTTCCGCCTCTATGGTGTTTCGATCTCCCTTGCGTCGGCCGCGCTCTTGTAATACTTTCTTGAGTAATACCGGAGCAGCCATGCGCGTCACGAGCAAGGGGCAGGTCACAATCCCCGTCGAGATTCGCGAGCAGGTCGGCATCGAACCGGAGAGCGACGTCGAGTTCGAGGTGGTCGGCAACGTCGTTCAGATACGCCGGTCCAGCGTCAGCACGCGCGGCGAGCGCATCGTGGCCAGGCTGCGCGGCACGGCGACCACGAAGTGGTCCACCGACGAGCTGATGGCGCTCACCCGAGGCGAGTGAGTGACGACATTTCTCGTAGACAGCAACGTGCTCATCGACGTGGCGACCTCGGATCCTCAATGGTTCGACTGGTCCAGCTCCGCGCTCGCGCGCTGCGCGGACGCGGGCCGCCTGGCGATCAACCCCATCATCTATGCGGAGATCGCCGCCGGCTACGACCGCATCGAGGACCTCGACCACGTGCTGCCCGAGGAGGTTTTCCACCGGCTACCTCTACCCTGGGAAGCGGGCTTCCTGGCTGGGCGCTGTTTCGTCGAGTATCGACGTCGCGGCGGCGCACGGCCAGCGCCACTGCCGGACTTCTACATCGGCGCGCATGCGGCGGTCGAAGCGTTCACCTTGCTGACGCGAGACGCGACGCGCTATCGCACGTACTTTCCACGCGTGGCCCTGGTCGCGCCGGGGGTGAAGTGATGGATGGAGAGCGAACTCCGTTCGAGAATTCTAAGTTGTAGTTAAAGAACCTTGCGAATCAGGGACCTGACGATCCCCACGAGAAGGCCCGTGGCCATCTCCGGACCACGTTTCTCGCGATGCGGAGGCGGGCCGCGACGATCGCCGGCGAGATCGCTCGTTCGTGGCCGTCCCTCACCGACCACAGCGTGGATCACCTGGATGCGCTCTGGGAGGTCGCGGACCTCCTCGTAGCCCCGAGCGATCTCACTCCTCTCGAAGTGTTCCTGCTCGGCGGTGCGTTTCTGACGCATGACTTGGCAAACGGGGCTGCCGCCTATCCCGATGGCTCGGCGACGCTCCGAGGGGACCCACGGTGGCAAGACTACGTCCTACATGCGCTGCATCGCCACCTGGGTCGCGAACCCGATGCGAGTGAGCGTGTGACCCCGCCGGACAAGGTGCTGCAGGAGGTGACCGCGACGCTCCTTCGCATACGACATAGTGAGAAGGCGGCGCAGTTGCCACTCGAGCCATGGAAGCTGCGCGAAGGGGAGTATTTCCTCATTGACGATACTGAACTGCGAAGCTGGCTCGGTCCAATCATCGGTCAGATCGCCCGCAGTCATGGAAGATCAATCCGCAACGTCGCTCAGGACCTCGCTGGACCGTCTCGGAGCGCCCCATCCAACCTGCCCAGGGGCTGGACCTACGATCCGCTGCGTATCGCGGCTATCCTTCGCGTAGCCGACGCCGCGCAGGTCGATGACCGGAGAGCGCGCCCATTTCCGATGGCGATCCGACGACCTGAGGGAGATTCTATTCCACATTGGGAATTTCAGAGCCGAACCCACGGCCCCACCGTCGACGGCCAGCAACTGCTCGTCTACTCAGCGTCGCCGGCGTTCACTCCGGACGTCGCCGAGGCCTGGTGGCTCGCCTGGGAGACACTGCAGATGGTGGACGGTGAGGTCCGCCAGACCAACGCGATGCTCGCCGACCTCAACCGGCCCCAGTTGGCGGCTCGGGGCGTTTACGGGGCGGAGGATCCCGAACGCTTTCGGGCTCGTTTCCCCGCCGAGGGCTGGGTGCCCGTGAACGTACGAATTCGGAGCAGCGACATCGTATCTCTTGCGGAGAAACTGGGTGGACGGCACCTCTATGGGGATCATCCAGCAGTGCCGCTGCGGGAGTTGATCCAGAACGCCTCCGACGCCATTCGCGCCCGGCGCTTTGTTCGCGTAAACGATGAAGAGTGGCGTGGACGCATCACCGTCCGCATAGGAGAAGACGAGCGCGGGCACTGGCTCGAGGTCCAGGACAACGGCCTCGGCATGTTCGACCACGTGCTGACCGGCCCACTGCTCGATTTTGGTACGTCCTACTGGGCATCCACGACGATGATCGAAGACTACCCAGGGCTGCGTGCCAGTGCATTCAAAGCGACCGGGCGCTACGGAATCGGCTTCTTCTCTGTATTCATGTGGAGCAGCCGGTTCGGGTCACGACACGCCCTTGCGGCGAGGGATACCGGACCCGGGTATTGGAGTTTCCCGCTGGAATCCGTTCTCGACCGACTCTACACGACGGGAGCGGCTCAGAGCTGATACCCAATGGTGGGACTCGGGTGCGTCTTTGGCTTCTTGAGGCGCCACGCGACCGGCGCGGTCTGCTGGGCCAACTGTGGCCTGGGGCCACTCTGGCGCAGCTCTGTGCCTGGCTCGCGCCCGCCTTGGATGTGGACCTGTACGCGTCCGAAGGTGATTGCGCACCGGTTCGTGTCCTTGAAAGGGATGACTGGCGCGATGTCGAGGCCATGTCGCTGGTCCAGAGGCTCTACCCAGAGCCCGACGCGCTCGCGACTGACCCGACTTCGCTGACCTATGCCAGCCACCTCGCGCTGGGGATGCGACCCGTCGTCGAGGACGACGGCACAAACGTCGGACGAGGCACGATCACCACGCCCTTTGCTGACGAAGACCTGAAGGGGCGCGTGCACGCGGCGGGGGCCACAGTGGTCGGTGGCTTGCGCTCTCAGCCGCTTGGCATCTTCATGGGGGTGCTCGTCGCGCGTCCGGAGAACGCTGCCCGGACCCTGGCGACACCTGTTGCCTCCGCACAGGCGTTCCGCCGCTGGGCCGAACAGCAGCGGGACCTTCTGACAGTCCGCTGGGGACACGTGCGAGATCGGCTCATTCCGTGCGCCGCCATCGTGCACGCGTGCGGGGCGGATACGGGGTCGCTCCCTGTCGCCATCGTCGATGACGTGCCCGTCAATATCGCGGAGCTGAGCATCCTCGTACGCGACTGGCCAGTCGCTCACCTGCTTCAGTCTCGCCCCCGCCGGTTGCTGCTCAAACACGTGGCGATCATGGAGGGTCAGGCTACTGGCTCAACGATGCTCAACGGGGGACACGGATGGGACTCGTGGGGAGCGTGGCGGAATCGATCCGACTATCCGACCTTCAGGCGCCTCGGCCCGGAGTACAGCGCGCTGACCGAGGGATACCCAGAGCGGCACGCCAACCACCTCTGGCCGGTCATCGCCGAGGCCGTGGCGCGTGCATGGGGGACGACGCTCGGAGAGCTCGTGACAAAGGGGATGAATCGATGGACACACATCGTGGTCGGTGATCTGGACGACCCACCTACCTGGACGCTTGTCTTGTCCAGATGAGGCGCGCCCCGAGATCGTGGTTCGTTCGTCCGAGCAGGGCGCCGCTCACTACGGCGCGGAGCCCCGGTTGACGCGTCTGTCCGCGGGGCCAGTCCATGCGGGCGAGGTGGTCACGCTCGCGTTCGAGCGCGACGCCAGCGGACCCGAGGGGGACCTCAACGTCTGGCTGCACCGTGTCGAGGTCGTGCCGGGGCGGCTATACTCCGGCTCGCGACGATGACTCCCTCTTCCTCGAAGCCCGCCCACGCCCCGGAGCGGGTCGCGATCCTCGGCGGCGGCATGGCCGCGATGGTCGCGGCCTTCGAGCTCACGCGCCTCCCGGACTGGCGCGCGCGCTTCGAGCTCACCGTCTACCAGCAAGGCCACCGCCTCGGGGGCAGGTGCGCCAGCGGCGTGAACGCGGCGGCCTCCGACCGGATCGAGGAGCACGGGCTCCACCTCCTCGGTGGCTCTTATGCGAACCTGATGCGCGTGATGCGCGAGGCCTACGCGGAGCTCGGGCGCCCGCACGACGCCCCTCTGGCCCGCTGGGCCGACGCGATCGCGGGCATCGACGTGATCACCTTGCCCGAGCAGCGGGACGGCCGATGGAGCGCCTGGTCGATGGTCTGCCCGCGAGGCCAGGAGGCGTCCGAAGACGCGCTCTTCGCCGATCCGCGGCGCCTCGGCACCCGCCTGCTCGCGTGGGCCGCCGCGCTCTTCGGTGAGTGGGCCCGCGGGGGCGGAGATGTGCCCCAGAACGCGGCGTGGGAGGCCCTCGCGGCGCAGGCCCGCGCCGACGGGGCCGACGCGCCACCCGCCCGACTGCTCGGCCTCGTCGCCCGCGCCCGCCAGCTCAGCCGTGCCGCCCCAGACGACGCCCCCGAGGCGCGACACCGCCGGGTGGTGCTCGATCTGGCCTGGACGATCCTGCGCGGCGTGACGAAAGACCGGCTCGCCTGGCCTCAGCCCGACTGGTTTTCCGTCGATCACCTCGACGCGCGCGCCTGGCTCGCGCTCCACGGCGCGTCGCGCGAGACCCTCGACTCGCCCCTGGTCGCCGCGCTCTACCACGCCGTCTACGCGGGCCAGACCCCGATCGGCGCCGGCACCTTCGTTCACGCCCTGCTCCGCTTCGCCCTCACCTACCAGGGCTCCATTCTGTACCGGATGAACGCGGGCGCCGGCGATGTGCTGTTCGCGCCGCTCTACCTGGTCCTGAGGCGGCGCGGCGTGCGCTTCGCGTTCTTCCACGCGGTGCGCGCGCTCGAGCCCACCGCCGACGGCCGATCGGTCGCGCGGGTTCGCCTGGACCGCCAGGCGACGCCGGCCGGCGACGACTACGAGCCCCTCATCGACGTGAGGGGCTTGCCGTGCTGGCCCACGCGCCCGCGCCTGGACCAGCTCGCCGAGGGGGACCGCCTCGCCGGTGTCGATCTCGAAGACGCATCGAGCCGGGCGCCGGCGGCGCTGGTGGTCCTGGAGCGTGGGCGCGACTTCGACCGGGTGATCCTGGGCTTGTCGATCGGCGTTCACCCGCTGGTCGCCGCCGAGCTCATGGCGGCGAGCCCACGCTACGGCGCGATGGTGCGGGGCCTGGCGACCACCGCGACCCGCTCGGTCCAGATCTGGACCACGGCCACGCGCGAGGCGCTGGGCTGGTCAGGCCCGGCGCCGCTGATCAGCCCCTTCGCCGCGCCCTTCGAGACCTGGGCCGACATGAGCCACCTGCTCGCGCGCGAGGGCCACGGCCCCGAGGTGCGGGGCCTGCACCACCTCAGCGGCGCGTTGACCGAGGAGGAGGCCATGGAGTCGACCGACCCTGCAGCCGACCTCGCCGGCTGGCTGCGCGGTCACGCGCCGCAGCTCTGGCCCGGTCTGACCCGCGAGGGCGCGCTCCCATCAAATCTGATGGTGAACTACCACATCGCGCCGCGAAGGCACCCGTCCGACCGCTACGTGCTCTCGGCGCCGGGGACCAGCGCGCTGCGACTGCGGGCCGACGCGTCGGGCTTCGACAACCTCCTGCTCGCCGGCGACTGGACCCTGAATGCGCTCTCGCTCGGCTGCCTCGAAGCGGCGGCGATGTCCGGGATCCAGGCGGCGCAGGCCCTCGACTCCCGCGTTCGCCCGGCGATCGGCGACTGGCTGCCCGAGGCGCCGCCGCGCGCCCACGCGCCCGCGCGGGCCCTGCCG
>CAZKWG010000509.1:0-6174 GCA_964556105.1 uncultured Enterobacterales bacterium
GCTGCTGCGGGCCGGGCGGCCGGAGGCTGCGCGGCCCGCAGCAGCCCCGACGATCAGGGCACAAGCCCCTGTCCTGACGATGGGGCGTCGAGGCGGTCAGCTCGCCGTGATGAGCGCGCGCAGTTCCGCGAGGCGCTCAGCATCCGATAGGTCTGGACGAGCCACAAGCTCCTCAATCGACGCGACCAGACCAGGAGATGGGCCCAGAAGCGTCTGGGCGATCTCCTTCCACCGAGGATCAGTCGATACCGGAAACCGGTAGATCGGATCCGAGACCTCAGGTTCGCCGGCCGGACTGGGGAGCACGGCTCGGAGCGGTCCCTCGAGGATGAGTGTCAGGATCTCTAATGTGAGGGGTTCGCGATCGCGGCAGCCGTCCAGCCGACGGATGTGTTCGCCCTGCAGTTGATCGAAGATGGCACGCGCCTGCCCCAGCTCGTCTTCACGCTCGAAGAGGTTCTCGACCACATCTCGGGAGCGGACCCGCGCCAGGCCGACCTTGGGCGGAACGTCGATCAAGACCACCAGGTCAGGACGTGGCGCAAAGGCCTCGTTCAGGTGGAGCACCTCGTCGGGCTCCAGGCCCCGAGCGCCCTGGTATGCCACGCTCGAAAGGTAGTAGCGATCGACGAGAACCACCTCACCACGGGCAAGAGCTGGCGCCAAGAGATCCGCAACATGCGCTCGGCGATCAGCGAGAAATGCCTCTAGTTCCTCGCGAGGTGGGAGGCGACCCTCCGTCGCCGAGCGCCGAATCCGTGCGCCGTGTGGCCCATCCGTCGGCTCCTTCGAGACGCGAACGGTCAGCCCGGCCCGAACCAGCTCGGCGGCAACGCGCCTCAGCTGCGTGGTCTTGCCGGCGCCGTCGATGCCTTCGAAGGCGATGAGGATTCCGCGTGGGAGAAGGAGGCTCACACGTCGTAGTGTACCCCGGAGCGCTTATCAGAGCCACCGCCAGGCCGAGGGGAAACACCGCAGGTGGGTGCAGACCAGCGAACATGCCTCGGCTCGGTCGCAGGTCCCGACTGGCTCAGCATCTCATCGCTCACGGCCCCGACGATGCCAGCCCTCACTCCCGCGATGCCTGACCATAGAGCTGAAGTTGTGGTAACTTCCGGGACAAGGCTCGCAACGGCAGGGCGAGACAGGCCGAATATGCTATCGGATGACCGGATCAGAACGGCCGGAATAACAGATCAGGACCATAGAGCCGACGGGTGCGGGATTGTGGCCGCCGGAGCCTGCGATGTGCGCATCTGCGAGCAGCTAACTTAGCTCAGCCCGTGCGGCCTTCACATCAGGATGGTCATGGCCAAGGAGACCCTGGAGCTGATCCGTCGCCTCGCACATCGTCCGAAGCCCTTCTGGGTCACCCAGGTCGCGGAGGCAACGGCCCAGATCGAGGCGGGCCCAGGCCGTCCTTGGGTGATTGGCTCCGAGTCGCGTCGCTCGGATGGCCACCGCATCCCTCAGGTAGCCCACCGCCTCGGCGTGCCTGCCGTCCTTCTGAAGCACGTTGCCCATAGTCAGCAGCGCGAAGGCTGCCCATGGATGTTCATCGCCGTGACGCTCGACAATCATGGCATGTGCTTGTCGAAGAAGTCCCATGGCCTCATCCTTACGGAGGCCCTCTGCCAGCGCCTTCGCCCACCAGATCGTCGAGTAGGCAATCCACGGGTGACCATCCTCTCGGTGGGTCTTCCAGAGATCGAGGGCCTCCTCGAACATCTGCTGGGCCTCGTCCACAAGGCCCAGGGCCATGTAGACCTGTCCGATGCCGTTCAGAGCAACAGCAACCTCGGTATCGTCGGGTCCGAGATGCCACCTCTTCGTCTTGAGCGCCTTCTGAAAGATGTCCAGGGCCTCTCCGTAGCGGCCAAGGGCGAGCAGTGGGTGTCCCATGCAGTCGAGGGTGATTGCCACCTCAAGGTCGATGGGCCGATCCGTAGGGCCCTCTCCACTCGGCCTCAACGTCGCAGAATGCCCGTAGGCCTCAAGTGCTTTCTGGTAGCAGCCTAGCTCGTGCAGCGCCTGGCCCGCTTCGTGCCAAAGTGCGGCCGTAAAGGGCCCCTGACTGTGTACCAGCGCGGTCGTCACGCACAGGAGGCGCGCCTGATCATAGTTGCCCACATTGAGCAGGAGCTGTGCGAGTCGCAGAGGGATGATGTAGTGGCGATCCTGTGCGCGTCCAGAGAAGCGGTAGTAGGCGAGTTCCAGATGGACACGATGGTCGCTCAACATCAGGAGCGACAACGTGTCCCGGCTGTGGCGCTGAGCCAGGGCCTCCAGAGCGTCCAGCAAGGCGAGCGCAGCCGGCTCTCCCTGCCCGCGTGCGAACGCCCCGACCAGCCGGTGCAGCTTCGGCCACCCCCGCTCGTCCACTTGCACGAGGCCCAGGTCCATGAGCCGCTCCAGCGCGGAGCGCGCAACCTCCTCATCGACCGGCACACCGGCCAACCGCGCCCCTGCGTCAAAAAATGTTTCCCGCGGGATCTCCACCGGCGCGAACCACCCCCCGACCCACAGCAGCCTACGCGCATGTGCATCCACAGGGTCGTTCTCGTCCAGCAGCGCCACGCTCGCATCGAAGAGCCGCTCGACGCTCGGTAGCGTCCCGAGTACGTCCTTCGCACGCTTCGTCTCCGGGAGTCCGAGTAGCCCCTTCTTCTGGACCAGCGCCAACAGCTCCGATGGTGTCCGCTGCCGGGTCTCGAGCAAGCGCCCCGCAACTGCGACCGCCAGGGTCAGGCACCCGAGTTCGCGGCACATTTTGCGCCCAGCCTCCCGCTCGGCGTCGGAGAACTGGTGCTCGCCAAGCATCAGCCGAAGCGCTTCCTCCTCTGGAAGCACCTCGACCTGCAGGCGCCGCACCCCGTGCAGGTCGGTCCGCCTGGTCGTGACGATCACCCGCACCGCCCCGGTCTGTGGCAGCCATCGCGAGTAGCTGTCGGGCTCGCTCACGTTGTCGAGGATGAGGAGGTGGGGTCCGCCACGCTCCAACCGCGCCAAGACGGCCCGCGCCCGGTCCAGGGTTGGGGCGTCGGCGAGCAGCCCGAGCGACAGCGGGTCGTCGGCCAACGCTGCGATCCCCGCAGTGACGTTCGCCCCTTCCGCATTCACCCAGCAGATATGCTCGTACTCGCCAAGGTGCCGGTACGCGTACTCGGTGGCAAGCGTGCTCTTCCCAACGCCGCCGAGCCCCGTGAGGCCGCTCGGGGGTGTCGGGCCCTGATCGAGGGCGACCGTGGTGCCCGCGGTCAGGAGCCGGTGGAGCTCGGCGAGCTCGGGCTGGCGGCCGACGAAGTCGTGGCGGCGGGGCGGGAGGTTGGACTTGCGCGGCTCCACTCGTCGTGGGGGGGGCAGGTGGAAGGTCGCCTGGCCCTGCACCACCACTTGGGTTCCGACTGGCCCCTCGTTGACGAGGACCTGAGCCTGAACGATCGCGTCCGGTCCGCTCGCTGCCCTCTGGCGCTCGTCGCCGCTACCCATCATCATCCCCCGGAACGTACCTCCCGATCCGTGCCAGCGCTTCACGCGGCGGGGAGTCCGGCACGACACACATCGCGGCTCCGAGGACCGCGAGCGCCAGCCTGTCGGGCCCATCGCCATTTCGGTGCGGCGACCATCGTTCTACGGTGATCTGCCGCCCAGCCTCGGCATGTGAGATCGTGACCGGCATGCCGTCCAGCCCGGAAGCGTCCCGTGCGACGGGCGCACAGTCGAGCGGCAGAGCCTCTCGCGCCGCTGCCACCAGCTTCTCGGCGACGCTCTCAGGCAGCGGCACCGCAACGACCTGGCGCTCCGGCTGCTTCGGATGAGGAGGGAACGACTCGGGCACCTCCGCCATCGACGATGCGAGCAGGTGGTACCAGGCAGACCCGCTCAACGCTACCACGGACAGCGTAGGAGTGGGCCCGCCAAGTACCGTGATCGCAACCTCTGCGTCGAAGGACGGCTGGTAGAGCACGCGGATTCCAGGGCGCTCGCGCGTCTGGTCCGGCAGGGGTGCAAGGTCGAGCAGGGCGTCCAAGCGGTCCGTGTAGGCTGAGAGGATGTCAGCCATCGTCCTTCCCGAAGTTGAACACGGCGTTGCCCTGGACGACGACCTGTTTGCCGACAGCGCCGTGGTTGTTGACGACCTGAGAGCCGAGCCCCGAGGCCGTACTATCTCCAGGCGAGGAAAGGAGGGGCCCCGGCCCGCCAAGCTGGCCAGCCCACTCGATGAGGGGTTCGACATAGCACTCGTTGAGCCGGGCTCGGTGGCCTTCCCATCGGTGGAGCGTCTGCTGCGAGCGAGGCTGCACCTGGTAGAGCGGATGGCTGTGGGGCCTGAAGTCTGGCGCGACCCGGGCTGGAATTCCGTCCTGGCTGAAGTACAGGATTGCCTGGTACGCCTGCCGCGCATGGACGGCGATGTCCCTTCGTGCTTGGCGGTACTCCCAGAGGAAGTCAGGATCACCAGGCTCGGCCAGCTCGGCTGGGAGGTGCACCGCGATTCGAGGGTCGGCCCGGAGTGCGTCCAGCAGCCGCGACAGCCTCATCCACCATGACTCCTGCGAGCACGTCTTGAGACCTTCCGCCAAGCTCTGCAATGCCGCGGTGGGAGGCGCTGTCTCCGGCAACCCCGCCGACACCACCGGCTGCGGCGCCAGCGCTGGTCCGCGCGTCACTGGAGGCACCGCCCGCACCTTCCCGAGCGGCGGCGCCATGACCGCAGGCTGCCCCGTCAGGTGCCTGACGAGGTCGTCATACCCAGCCGGCAGCCGGTAGTGGGTGTACGGCTTGAGCGCGAGCGGGATGTGGTCCTCGGTCCCGCCGTGGAGCAGGACCGGGATCAGCTTCTCATTGACCGTGCCCGCCTCGTACAGCACCTGGTTGGCCAGCAGGCCCTCCCAGGTCGCGCCCTTCCCAGTGCCCGGCTTCTCCTTGCCGTCGAAGCGGCGCTTGAAGGTCTCGGTGCAGACCAGCAGGATGTACTTGGACTCCTCGACCTGGTTGGTCATCCACCGAGGCCAGCCCTCGGGCGGGGCGGCGACGTACTGGTCGATCCAGGCGTCGATGCCGTCAGCGCGGAGGCGGTTGGCGAGGTCGAGGACGGCCTGCTCGTGGGCTGGGGAGTCATGGCTGTAGGTGAGGAACACTTGAACACTAGTAGCTCCGGCCAGCGAGGTAGAGACTTCGCTGCGTGCATCACTGAAAGCAATCGCGGGCTTGGGGTCTATCCGTTGATTCGCAGCGAGTAGAGACCGAATAGTCCTGATTAGGCGGCCACTATCACTCCCTTTCTCGACATAGATGACGGTACGCTGCATTGAGGCAATGCCCCTGATCTTCATGACCTCCGCACGATCGAAGACGCTGTGCAGCACGACGGGCACGGGTGATGTCGTGAACCGCTCAGACAGATGCATCGCGCATCGAATGCCCGCTTCCGCAGTACCGCCATCCAATACGTCCTGCGGACGGAGTGCAAAGATAGCAGTGGCGTCATCCCAGCGCAGCATCAGATCAATAATCGCCACGTCTGGTGCTGCGTCATGCGGGCCACCAAGCCACTCCCGGAATTGGCGTTCTGTCGTGACATGGGTGATCTGCGCCCCTTTGAATTCCCTCAGGAGGATTTCGATAAGGAATTCGGCGTGCAAATCGTCATCCTCAACCACGAGAAAATGAATGGCTGGTCTATCCTTCTTCCTGTCCCCAATCGGACGCGTTGAAGCCACCACCTTCAGGGGAACACTCAGTCCAAAGGTAGACGCAACCTGCGTAATGGTCATCGACTTCTTGGGCCGCTCCTCGACAAGCGCCTGGAAGAACCCCCCGTCGATTTCGCCCCGCCGCTTCAACACCTGCACCGCCTCAGAGAACAGCGTCTCTTCGGAGGTCGCCTTCCCGGCCAGTGCCCTCACCAGCCGCTCTCCTCCCTCCAGCCCGCGCAGGAAGATCCGGAACTCGTCGGCGTCGAACAGCTCGTGCAGCAACCTCTCCAGCGCCTTCTCGGGAGTCTCCGGCAAGCTCAACCTCCACCGCGCCAGCCCCGGCCAGGGCGCGACACCCTGACTCTATAATTAGCGTCACACCACGTGGGTGTGACTTCCAGCACGCCCTGCGAGGGTGTCTCTCCAAGACCCACGTAGATACCAGAGATCGCGGCAATATCGCCGACCTTCCAGG
>CAZKWG010000510.1:0-6161 GCA_964556105.1 uncultured Enterobacterales bacterium
GTGTTGGCGATGACGTGCGCCATCGTGAACGTCTTGCCGGTGCCAGTGGCGCCGAGCAGGACCTGGTGGGGCATCCCGTGGCGCAGCCCCTCGCTGAGCTCAGCGATCGCGGTGGGCTGGTCGCCGGCGGGCTCGAAAGGGCTCTGGAGTTCGAAGCGTGCCATGGAACGTGGGTAACCCGCCGCGCCTGACCCTTCCGGTATGAGGCGGACACATTCTGGCCTTGTCCCTCCAAACCCTGTTGCTCCTGAAAAAGCCCCACGGTAGTTGAGCGGGCCCCTCCACAAAGAGATCTCCCTTGTCTCTCTCTTTTGACCACGAGGCCCTGGTGACCCTCTTCCGCAACGCGCCGATGCTGGGCGCGGCGCTGCTGGAGGGGATCGGGGTGAACCTGCACGCGGACCGCGCGGAGCTGGGGCACACCGACCTGAGCGAGCTCCGGCCCACCGAGCGCCGCGCCGACATCGTGATCCACACCTGGCGGGGAGAGGCGCCCGGCCCTACGCTGGTCGTGGAGGTGCAAGGCGACCCCGACGAGGACAAACGGTTCACCTGGCCGCAGTACCTCTGCAGCCAGCGCGCCGCGCTGCGGCGGGATGTCCTGCTGGTCGTCCTGACCCTGGACGAACGCACGGCGCGCTGGGCTGGGCGCCCCATCTCCACGGGCCACCCGGGCTTCACCCTCATCCCGCTGGTCATCGGCCCCAGCCACATCCCGCTGATCACCGACCCCGCCGCCGCCGCGCGGCTGCCCGAGCTGACGGTGATCTCCACGCTGGCGCACGTCGGACACCCGGACACGCTCGCCGCCGCGCGTCTGGCGCTGGATACGGCGGCGACCCTCGACGCTCCTCGCGCGGAGATGTACGCTGATATCGTCCTCTGGGCGCTGTGCGCGGCCGCCCCTGCCGTGATGGAGGTACTGATGCAACAGCGATACGAGTTCAAGAGCGAGTTCGCGCGCCACTACATCGGGCTCGGCAAGGAAGAAGGCCGGGAAGAAGGCCGGGAAGAAGGCCAACGCCGCCTGCTGCGACAGCTCGCGCATCGCTACGGCCCGCTGCCGAGCTGGGTGGAGCCCCTCGTCCTGAGCGCAGCGTCCGCCGAGCTCGACCGCTGGGCGGAGGAGATCTTCGAGGCCCCCACGCTCGAAGGTCTGCTGGGCCACACGACCTGAGCGCAGCGAAGGGGCTCACCCCCGCTCGCCGCCGTCTCTACCCAGCGCTCGCTTGAGCCGGCCCCAGGCCCCGTCCTCGGGCGGCGTCTCTGCCGCGGTGAGCTGACGCGGCGCTCCGGCCTCGGGCAGCGCCTTCTTCCCGAAGAGCCCACCCAGCAGCGGCACGCGCGCGGCCAGCGAGGGCCTCGCCGGGATGGACATCAGATAAGGCACCCAGCTCTCGAAAAGCTCACGCGCGAACTGCGCTTTGACCGGATCGTCTCCTCGGTGGGAGAGCACGCCCACGCTGGCGGCCAGGTGATGGCTGCCCGTCGCCAGCGCGCGGCGAAGGGCGATGTAGAAGATGTTGGTCATGACCGTCGCGTGGGCCTGGGCGTCCGCTCTGGACAGGTTCAGCTCCGCCCGCAGCGCCCCTGCCAGGGCGGCGTCCATGGCGGACGCCCGCCCCGCCAGCTCGGGGTGCTCACGCATGGCGGCCACGGCGTTGAAACCCGAGAAGTTGTGGGTCGCCAGGAGGTCTTCCGGCGCGATGGGCACGATGTTCGGCGCCGGCGGCAGCGCGTCCAGCGCCGCCTGCATGTGCGCATCCACGTCGACGCGCCACTCGCCGGGCGCGGGATCCTCGTAGATCTCCGCCAGCCGGTGCCAGCGCGCCTCCTCGATGTCCGGGGCGGCCATCTCCTGCCCGACCCGCCGACGATGCTCGGCCAGCGCCGCCTCGCGCCCTTGCACGCGCGCCCGCGCCCGCGCCGCGGCCACCCGACGGAGCTCCTCGCGTCGCCCCTCGCTCAGGAGCTGCGGGCTCGGGAGCCCGGCCAGAAACCGCTCCCAGAAGGCGAGCTGCTCCTGCGCCGCGCGCCAGGCCGGCTCGTCGTGGAGCAGGCTCGCCGTGCTCGCCAGCCAGGCCAGCTCCGTGATGTCGTTGCCCGCCTGGTCCAGATCCGTGAGCAGCGCGCTGACGACGTCGCCGAACGCGTCCACAGAGGCCTTCAGCATGGCCGGCACGGCCCGCTCGGCCGCCGGCGAGGGCTGCAGCGCCGTGGAGGCCCGCCGTGCAGGCGCCGTAGACCTCAGGGCGAGCGGGTTCTGGCTGGGATCGTCGGACACGGGGCGCCTCTCCTCTCAGCTTAGCGCGACCTCTCCTCGGGCGGGATCAGCTCGACCGCGTACAGGGCCCGCCGCATCAGCCGCTCCCGCGCGCCGAAGTCGGGCAGCCCGCCCAGCCGCAGCGCGTAGCCCAGCCGCCAGGTCTGGCCGTCCAGGGTCTGGGACTGCTCCACCACCCGCCAGGAGGGCTCCCCGCTCGCGCTGTCCAGGATCATCCAGCTCTCCCCGCGCCAGCCGGGCGCCACCTCGGGGGGCGCGCAGACCAGCGCCCTCCCCGCGAGCTGCGCAGACCAGAATTGCGCCCGATCTTCACCAGCATCAGAGGATCGACTGAGGAAGAGCGGCTCGTCGGCATGCGCCGCGGGCAGCCAGGCCTGCCCGGCGAAGGCCTCGATGGGGTGGTCGGCCAGACGCCCCGGCAGCGTGATCCGCGCCGACAGGGCCGGGACCTCGACCGGGCGCTCCGGGAAGGCCAGCAGGCCCGACCAGAACGGGAGCGCCACCGCCAGGCCCAGGGGCAGGAGCCCGAGCAGCCCAGCCAGCGCCAGGTTGCGCCGCCGCCGCCAGGCCACCTCGATCGTGCGCGCCGTGGACTCGGGATCCACGAGGGCCACCGCCAGAAAGCCGCCGAGCACGCCGCCGAGGTGCCCGGTGTGGGTGACGTCGGAGCCCACCAGACTCAGCGCGTAGACCGGCGCGAAGACCACCCAGGTGCCCCACCCGTAGTAGGCCCGGCTGGAGACGGGGATGGCCTGCGCCCAACGGAAGCCGATGGCGATCTGCGCCGCCCAGAGCCCGAAGCCGAGCAGCGAGGACCCCACGGCCGGCAGGTCGCCCAGGAAGACCACGAAGAGCGAACCGAAGAGCAGCGAGAGCGCCGCGACGAAGGCGTAGCCCCCGACGCCCAGCGCGCGCTCGACCCGATAGCCCCCATAGGCCAGCAGCGGCAGGTTCACGAGGGCGTGAAACAGCGGCAGCTCAGGGTCATGGACGAGCTGGGAGGCCAGCGGGGTCCACCACATCCCGTCCAGCAGCGTGGGCTCGAAGCCGGCGGCGCCGTAGCGCGGCATCAGCGAGGCCAGCGCCGCCAGACCCGCGCGCGCGCCGTTCGCCCCGCCCGCCGTCTGAAGCAGGGCGGCCAGCGCCACCAGCGCGGCGACGAGCAGCGACAGGCGAGGCCGCCGCGGCCGGCTCATCCAGGCGTTCAACCGCGCATCGGGCGCCTCGAAAGCAGCTTGGAGCGCCGGGATCTCGGTGAGATAGCGAAAGCGCGCGCCCGTCCAGGGCGGGTGCAGCAGCTCAGACGTCGTGCTGACCAGCCCCATGCGGATATCGCGCTCCAGGTCGCCCAGGTCGACCGGATACATCTCCGCGCCATCTCGCAGCAGGGCCAGCACCCCTGGAGCATAGCGCCGCTGGGGTTCACCTGGGCGACCGCTGCGCGAGGGCGTCTTTCTGGCGCGCGCGCGGAACCCTCGATACGGGTAAGCTTCAAGTTCTGCATTCAACCTGCATGGAGCGACCCATGGGCTTCGATCCCAGGCTTTGGCGCGGCGGTCCTCTTGTCGAGGATCTTGGCCTGCTCTCCATCCCCTCCGGTCAGGTCCGCGTGTGCGACGCCGGGACGCTCTTCGCGCCGGTCGCCGTCGCCGTGCCCGCCGGCAGCTATGTGGCGCGCATCCTGCGCGAGCGGGGCGGGGACAACGTGGCGGCGGCCCTGGTGGTCGGCGGGGGCGAGCCGGTCACCTGGGAGGAGGTCGGGGCCTACGGCGTCGATGCGGGGATGAGCGGCTTCTTCGACGGAGAGCTGCTCAGCGTCCTGGACGCGACCCCCTTCGAGATGAGCATCTACGACGATCTCATCAGCCAGCACCTCGACCCGGCGGAGCGCGAGGGACGCGCCGGCGCCATCGTGCCCTTCCAGGAAGCGGCCTTCTCCGCCTGCCGCTCGGGCTGGGGCGATGGCCTCTACCCCGTGCACGTGGGCCGCGACGCGCTCGGCGAGGTCGTCGTCATCGTCACCACCTTCATCGATGAGGACGTTGACAAGGGCGAGGAGCTCTCCGTCGAGGACGAGCCCACCGAGCGCGCCTGAGTCGAGCGCCCCGGCACCTCAGGCGACCCCGGGGTCTCAGGCGACCCCGGCACCTCAGGCGATAAAGTGCTGAAAGCGCATGAAGGGGTCCACGGCGACGATCTCGCCCTCCTTCATGGTCGTCCACTGGTTCTCGCCTTGCAGCGGCTCGCTGGAGACGAGCAGGTGGTTGACGTAGCCGCCCGGCTCGGTGGGCTGCTCGCAGGAGCGAGCGAAGAAGGCGCAGCTCTCGCGCTCCGGGCAGAGGCGCTTCCAGGTGGAGAAGCACAGCGTCTGGCCGCCGTGGTGCCCGACCATCAGCTCGCCATCGGTGATGAGCAGCGTCAGGAGGCAACGTCGGCCGGCGCGGTCGGCGACCTGGCGCACCGTCTCCACCGTGCGCCGCAGGGCCTCGACCACCACCTCGAGCGGCGTGCCCCGCCGGTGCAGGTCGGTGCGCAGCCCGAGCTCGGACAGGAAGAGGTGGAAGATCACCTCGCTGTCGGTGTCACCCAGCAGGAAGCGCCGGAAGACCGGCGCGATACGCCCGGCGAGCTCGTCCTTGAGCTCGGGAAAGTCCGGGATGTCGCCGTTGTGCGCCAGCACCCAGCGGCCGTACTGAAAGGGGTGACAGTTGATCGTAGACAGAGCGCCCTGCGTGGCGCGGCGCACGTGGGCCACCACCGTCTCGGACGTCACGATGCCGCTGACGCGCAGGAACAGGCCATCGCTGGTCGCCGCGCCGGTGGACTTGATGATGTGCGGCGATCCCGCGACATAATAGGCCACCCCCCACCCGTCGGGATGGGAGCGGCTCTGCACGCCGAGCGCGTTGTCCGCGCTGCGCAGCGAGCGGTGGACCTGACTCTGGAGCACAGACCGGAAGCCGAAGAGGCGGCACATGACCTCACCGTATCCCGCGCGCCGAAGCGGCGCTCTGCCCTGGCCGCGCTCGGCCCGAAGGGGCCTTCTACGCCGACCGAAAAAGCGCGCGCGCTCCCCTTGACTCCTCCCCGAGACGGTGATTACTAAATTTTATAGGCATTGAGTTACCGGAAAAGCTGCCAGAAGAGGGCAGACAGAAGAGGGCAGACGGAAGAGGCGAGACCCCTTCCCCCTCGAGCCGATCCCTTTGAGCCCGATCCCTTTGATGGAAGACTGGAGCAGCGGTGAGCCGAGCCCGGCGCGTCCCCATCGTCATCATCCCCGGCATCGCCGGGAGTGAGCTGCTGCACCGCGACGAGCCGTTCTGGCCCGTGGACGACCTGAGCGACCTGGTCGACCTCGAGCGCCTGCTGACCTGTCACGCTCGGGTCGGTCGCTTCCTCCCCGACTATGGCACGCACGTCAAGACCAGCGGCTGGGCGGGGATGCTCTCGCTGCTCACGGGCCCTGACTGGGGCTATGTCGAAGACCGGGACCTCTTCCTCTTCACCTATGACTGGCGCGCTCCGGTGAAGAGCAGCGCCGAGCGGCTGCGCGACCGAATCGAGCGGTGGGCGCGCGACCTCGACGAGCGGAGCGAGCCGGGCGCGAGCCAGCCCCAACAGTTCCTCCTCATCGCCCACAGCCACGGGACGCTCCTCAGTCGTTGGTACCTGGAGAAGCTCGGGGGTACGCCTCGCGTGGCGCAGCTCTTCATGATGGCCTCCATCGAGCAGGGCGCGCCCTTCATGCTCGGCTCGCTGCTCCTCGGCCGCTTGAAGATGCCCAAGGGCAGCGTGTCCTGGCTGATCGAGCTGACCGCCAGCCTGGGCCAGCGCCGGGTGCTTCGGGTCATCAAGGACGCCCCCGGCCTGTTCC
>CAZKWG010000511.1:0-6160 GCA_964556105.1 uncultured Enterobacterales bacterium
GAGCAGGCGCGAGCTCTCCGCGGACTCGGTCAGGCGGCGCACCTGCTCGTCGGCGGCCTCGGCCGCGGCGCGGGCCTCGAGGAGGCGATCGTGCAGGCCGACCAGATCGGCGGCGGAGAGGGCGCCGAGGATCTCCGCCCGCTGTCGCTCCAGGGCGCCGCGGCTGTCGCGCGCCTCGGCCAGGGCGCGGGCGGCCGTGGACTGGGCCGCCTCGACCTCGGTCGGCTGGAGGGCCTCCAAGCTGGCCTCCAGCGAGGTCTGGGCGGTGCGCTCCCGGGCGAGCAGCTCGCCGGCCTCATAAGCGAGGCGCTTGAGCGTGGCCTCGTCGCCCTGCTCGGCCTGCTGGCGCGCGAGCTGAGCGCCGAGCTGGCCGAGGCGGGTGGCGGACTCCCGGGCCCGCTCCTCGGTGCGGACGCGCTCGGCGTCGCGGCTGACGCGCTCGCGCTCCTGGGTGGCGAGGGCGTCGCGGGCGTTCTGGGCGGACATGCGGGCGCGCTCGCGGGCGGCCGTAGCCTCGGCGCGGGCGGCGTTGGCGGCCACGGGCTCCGACGGCAGGGCGGGATCGCCGTCGCGGGTGGCGGCGGAGCGCACCTTCTCGCGGGTCAGCAGCTGCGCGCGGAGCTGCTCGAGGGCGCGCCCGATCGCGTCTGGCCCCCCCTGGCCGTAGGCCTCGAGCTGGCGGCTGAGCTGATCGGTGTGCTGGGCCAGCGAGCGGCGCTCCTCGGCGAGGGTTCGCGCCTCGTGGACCGAGCCTACCGAGAGCGCGGCGAGCGCCGCCGCGAGGCCCTGCGTGGCGTCCTCGACCCGGCGCCGCAGCGCGTCCAGGTCCTTACCGCCCGGCTGGATCTCGATCTCCACGAGCTCGGAGATGCGCAGGCGGGTGGTCTTGCTCAGGCTGGAGCTCCAGCTCTCTCCCGCGGAGAGCGCCAGCGGCCGGTCGCCCACCAGCACGCCCACCTCCGCCAGCGCGCTCAGGCTCACCCGCGCCGAGGCCGCCTCCAGCGCGGCGCCGGCCACGTCGGCCTGACGCTCCAGGCTCTCCAGGCGACCGACCTGGGCCGGGTCGATCTTCAGCGCCCCGAGGCGATGTCTCCCCTCGGCGAGCTCCTGGGTCAGGGCGCGGGCGCGCTCGAGCTCGGCGCTCTTGCGGTCCACCTCGGCGCGCAGGCGGATGACCTCCAGGTGGGCGTCGGCCCGCTCCCAGAGGCGCTTCTGCCGGGCCTCGTCGAGCTCGGCGGCCTGGCGGGCGGCCTCGCGGTCGGCGATGAGCTGAGGCAGGGACTGGGCGGCCTCGCGCGCCGCGACAGCCTCGGCCTTCAGGCGCTCGGCCAGCTCACGCTCCTCGGAGAGCTTCGAGAGCAGCAGGGTGCGCTCGTCCCAGCGGCGGCGGGCGTCGGAGGCGCGGTTGGCGGCCAGCTCCACCGTGCGGCGGGCGGCGCTGACCTGCTCGCGGAGGGCGCGCAGGGACTCGGCGCGGGCGGCGGTCTCGCGCTCACGCGCCTCGAGCTGAGGGATGCGAGAGACTAGTTTATCTAGTTCGATCGTGATCTGGTCCTGACGGTCGATCAGGGCCTCGTGCTCGGCCTTGCGGCCCTCCAGCGCGTCCCGGCGCGCGATCGCGCTGCGCAGCGCCTCGCCGGGGGCGTAGAGCGGGCTGTCGGAGGCGCGGCGGGCCTGGCCGGTGGGCGTAAAGAAACGATCGCGCTGCTCGCGGGCGGCCTCGAACAGGCGCTCGGCGTCGGGCCCACCGAGCAGCTCGCCGGACATGCGGCCGAGCACGTCGGAGAGGGACTGGCGGCCGCTCTCGTTGAGGTCGGCGCTGGGCAGCAGGGCGGCGCGCTCCTGGCGCACCCAGAGCAGGGGCAACACGCCGAGCTCCTCGTCGCGTTTGCCGTCGGCGCCGGGCGTGACGCCCAGCACCTGCTGCAGGCGGGCCTCGGCGTCGTTATCGACCAGATCCTCCATGCGCCCGTCGGGGTGCCAGACCTTCAGCCGCGCCGTGCCGCGCTGGGCGGCGAAGCGCTTCTCGACCTCGTAGCGGATGGCGGTGTGCTCGAAGCCGACCTTCACCTCGGGCACGCCGCCGCCGCGGGGGACATAGGCCAGGCGCTGCCGCACGTCTCCGCCGACGCGGTGGCGCAGGGTCAGCGCCGCGCGGAGGGCCGCGACCAGGGTGCTCTTGCCCGACTCGTTGGGGCCGTGGATGACGGTGAGGCCGGGCTCGAGCGGGATGGCCGCTCTCAGCTCGCCGAGCACCCCGAAGTTCTTGGCGAACACGCTGGTGAAGATCACGCCGACACCTCGCGCTCCGGGCTCCCGACGCCGCGGTGCAGCCGGTAGAGGAGGCGCAGCGCCCGCGCCGCCGTTGCCCCGCGCTCGCCGCCGGCCGCCGCCGCCGCCTGCAGCGCCTGGATGGCGTTGGCGACGTAGCCGCTGGTGGCGATGGCGGAGAGCTCCTCGTCCCTCCCGACCGGGACCAGCTCGGCGTCCTTGCGGCGCAGCAGCACGAGGCGGTCCTCCCAGCGGCGCAACAGGAGATCGAGGGACTCCATGTCGGAGAAGCTGAGCATGCCGGTCATCTCCAGGCGCACCAGCGTCTCCAGCGGCGCGTCGAGATCCTCGAACCAGCGGCCCAGCGCGTGGATGTCCTCGCCGCCGTCGAGGTGGGCGCTGTGGCGAATCCAGCGTCCGCGGCCGACGGGGACGCGGGTGACGCGCGGCGGCGCGGCGCGGGTGGCGCTGACGATGAGCGCGTTTCCGGCGTCGTTGTCGATGAAGCGGGTGGGCTCGGGCGTGCCCGCGTACCAGGTCTTGCGCCCGACCTCCTTGCTGCCGTGCCAGTCGCCGAGCGCCAGGTAGTCCAGGTCGGCGCGGTCGGCCCGCTGGGGGTCGATGTGGTTCATCGCCTCGCCGGTGAAGTCCTGGACCGAGCCGTGCGCCAGGCCGATGCGCACGGCGTCCGGGGCCAGCGCGCGGCCGAAGCTGGGCGTCCAATGCGCGGTGGTGTCGCCGCGCTCCTGGCGGTGGTTCAGCGGCGCCGGCAGCAGCACGGCCCGCCCGCCGGCCACGACCAGCGGCTCGCGGTCCTCGAGCACGGTGAAGTTGGCGGGCCGGTTGTCCAGGAAGCTCCGGCGCCGCCAGACGCTGCCCGGGCCGCCGTGATCGTGGTTGCCAGGGATGGCGATCACGGGGACCTTCGAGCGGCCGAAGCGCGCGCAGGCCTGGATGACGGTGCGGTCATCCACGGTGTTGGCGTCGAAGACGTCGCCCGCGACCAGGATGAAGGCGGCGTCCTCGCTGGCGGCGAGGTCCACGCAGCGGTCGATGGCCTCGAAGCGCCAGCTTCGAAGCTGCGCCCCACGGTCACCCGGCACCCAGTGGAAGGGCATGCCGAGCTGAAGGTCGGCGGTGTGGAGGAAGCGGATCATGGCGGGCCGCTCGTGCGCGTGGCGGGGGAGGGGAGGATGAGAAGAATAATCCGACGCAGGTCTGGATGCCGTGCGGCGAGCAGACGCGCTATTGGTGTTCCATGCTTCTCCTCTCCCTTCTTCTGGCCTGTGATCCCTCCAAGTCCGACACCGCCCCGGTCGACTCCGGCGAGGAGGCCAGCTACCTGCCTCCCACCGAGCGCGGGCCATGGGCCGTGGGCACCTCCGAGGGCACGCTCACGCGCGAGAGCGGCGAGGAGATGGCCGTGCAGGTGTGGTACCCGGCGAACGAGACCGACGACGGATCGGCCTCGCGCTACGCCTATGACGGCCTGACCGAAGGGACGGCGCTCGAGCACTCCACGCCGGACTGCGCCGAGGCCCGCCCCGTGCTGGTCTTCAGCCATGGGAGCGGCGGGATCCGCTGGCAGTCGATCTTCTACACCGAGCACCTCGCCAGCCGCGGCTGGGTGGTGGTCGCGCCGGATCACGCGGGGAACACTTTCCTGGACGACGACGACGAGCGGATGGCGGAGATGGCGCTGCTGCGCCCCGCGGACGTCGCGCTGGCCTTCGACTGGCTGGGTGAGCAGGTCGCAGACGGCGCGGCGCTGGCGGGCTGCGCGGACATGGACGCCGGGTACGCGGTCTCGGGACACTCCTATGGAGGCTACACCTCGGTCGCCGTCGCCGGCGCCACGCTGGACGTGGCGGGCCTCGAGGCCTCGTGCGCGGAGAGCGACGAGTTCTGGTGCGAGATCCTGGATACCTGGAAGGTGGAGCACCCGGACGAGACCGAGGCGGACCTCTCCGACCCGCGGGCCTGGGCCAGCGTGCCGATGACGCCGGCCGGGGCGACCCTGTTCGGGGCTGGCGTGGCGAACGTGGGCGTCCCCATGGCGATCCTCGCGGGCACGCTGGACGACATCACGCCCGCGGACACGGAGGCTCAGCCGATCTTCGACGGGCTCGAGGTGGCTCCTCGGGCCATCGCCGTCGTAGACGGCGCCGGGCACCTCAGCTTCAGCGACGCCTGCCTGCTGGTGAGCACGCTCGACGAGTGTGGAGAGGGTTACCTCCCCGTCGCCGACGTCCAGCGCATCACGCTGGCGGTTTCCGTAGCCTTCCTCGACTGGATTCGTGGCGACGCCGACGCGCGTGAGCAGCTCCCGCCGAATGAGGATGCGCTCAGCTGGACGTTGACCGAATAGCTGGGAGATAAGGCGCGGTTGACTCTGTGCCCCGAAGTGGGGTATGCTCTCCGACCCCGAAGGGAGACTCTCTCCGGGGCTCCTCGTTCGCCGCAGCTGCGCCCTCGCGCCGCGGGTGCGGAGCGGGGTGGGCGGGTCGGGTCGCGAAACGGTCTCGAAGCAGTCTCGAAGCAGTGGAGAGGGGCAAGATGTCGAGCAGGAGCCTGATCGGTCTGGCGCTTCTCGTGGCGTCGTTCGGGTGCGCGCAGAAGCCGAACACCCCGGTGGCGCTCTACGGGAACTGCGTGTCCTGCCACGGAGAGGCCGGCGCCGGTGACCAGACGCTCGGCGCGCCGCCCATCGCAGGGCTGCCCCAGTGGTATGTCGAAGCCCAGCTGACCAAGTTCAAAGAGGGCTATCGCGGCTACCACGGCGATGACTACAACGGGCTGAAGATGCGCCCGATGACGCTGAGCCTGGCCAACGAGGACGAGATCAAGGCGGTCTCGTCGTACGTCTCGCAGCTCACGCCGGTCGATCCCGTCGCGACCGTCTCCGGCGGAGACCCCAAGGCGGGCCAGGCCCGGTACGCGCTCTGCGCGTCCTGCCACGGCACCGACGGCAAGGGCAACGAGGCGGTCAAGTCGCCGCCGCTCAACCACGCGGCGGACTGGTATCTGCTCGGTCAGCTGCAGAACTTCAAGGGCGGCCTGCGCGGCGCCCACCAGAAAGACATCACGGGCGCCCAGATGCGAGCCATCATCGGAACCCTGCCGGATGAGCAGGCGATGAAGGACGTGGTCGCCTACATCCAGACCCTCTAGGAGTCACGACCATGGCAGAGCAGCTCTCCGCTCAAGCCCTCGAGAGGAGCACCTTCCTCATCATCATGGCGCTGGTCGTGCTCTTCGTCGGGGCAGGCTTCGTCGTCATCTCCATGTAGGTTCGGGAATTCCATGCCTGACTGGTTCATTCCGCAAGCGTCGACCTACGCCGGTAGTGTAGACAACCTGATCCTCCTCGTCACCGCGATCGTCGGCGTGTGGTTCATCCTCACCATGGGGATGCTCTTCTGGCTGATGTGGCGCTTTCGGGCGCGCGACGGGCACAAGGCCGAGTACTTCACTGGCGACGAGCCGCACCTGAAGCGCTGGATCACGATCCCTCACGGGCTGATCATCTTCATGGACATCTTCGTCATCATCGGCGCGGTCCGGGTCTGGTACGACATCAAGCTGCGCGTGCCCGAGGCCGACGAGTCGGTCCGCATCACCGCGCAGCAGTGGGCCTGGGTCTTCCAGCATGCGGGCGCCGACGGCAAGCTCGACACGCCGGACGACATCTCGCTGGTCAACGAGATGCGGGTCGAGGAAGGCAAGACCTATTCGTTCGAGCTGCACTCTCGCGACGTGCTGCACAGCTTCTCCGTGCCGGCTTTCCGGCTCAAGCAGGACATGATCCCTGGCCGCGTCATCAAGGGCTGGTTCGAGCCCAACCGCGCTGGGGAGTACGACATCCAGTGCACGGAGATCTGCGGCATCG
>CAZKWG010000512.1:0-5586 GCA_964556105.1 uncultured Enterobacterales bacterium
CGGGGATGGCCCAGGCGCGTGAGGGTGGGTTGTGGCGCGAGCAGGCCTCGGGAAGCACGGCGGCCAGCACGCGGCGCGCGCCCACGAAGGTCGTCAGCACCACGCCGGCGTCGCCGGGCTCGGCGCGGTCCAGGAGCGCGCTCCAGGTCTGCGTAGGCAGGTCCAGGGCGTCCACGAGATCCTGCCCACGGAGGCGCTCTCTTCGACCCACGATCATCAGGTCGGGGAGGCTGTTCACGCCCTCGGTGTGGCGCTGATAGCTCAGGTCTGCGATCACGGGCACGGGTCACCTCGGGCAGGCAACAGGGTTCAGCAGGTCACCACGGGGACAGCGCGCCGCTGAGCGCCCCCTGGCGCACCAGTCGGCCGACGGAGACCAGCGCGGGGCGCAGCACGCCGTCGTCCTCCCAGAAGGGGATCTCGGCGCGCAGGGTGGCGCGCAGGCGCTCGATCGGGGCCGGAGGCGCGACCGGAGGGGCCTCGATGGGCTCGCCCGCGGGGCCCCAGGCGCGACCCAGCGCGCGGAGGTCCAGACCCTGCGCGGCGAGGAGCGCCTCGATCGCCACGATGTCGGCGAGGCACTCCAGCACGTCCAGCGTGCGCCGGGCGGAGATGGGGCCCATGCTGACGTGGTCCTCGTGGTGCTGTACGGTCGGGATCGAGTCCACGCTGGCCGGCCAGCACAGGCCCTTGCACTCGCTGGCGAGCGAGGCCGCCGTGTACTGAGCCAGCATGAAGCCCGAGTTCAGGCCGGTGCCCGGCACCAGGAAGCTGGGGAGCCCGTGGCTGAGCTGCCCATAGGTGAGGCGGAAGGTCCGGCGCTCGGACTGCGTCGCGACGCTGGTGAGGGCGATGCGCAGGTGGTCCATCGCCAGCGCGACCGGCGAGCCGTGGAAGTTGCCCGCCTCGATCCACTCTCCGTCGAAGAGCAGCGGGTTGTCCGCCGCGCCGTTGAGCTCGCGCGTGACCACGGCCTCGGTGTGCTCCAGCGCGTCCAGCGCGCTGCCCAGCACGGCCGGGGCGCAGCGGATGGAGAAGGCGTCGGGCTCGCGCCCGGCGATCACCGCCTCGCTCCCCGCGAGCAGCGCGCGAAGGCGCGTCGCGGCGTCCTCGGCGCCGGGGTGGCCGCGCGCCGCGAGCGGTCGGGCGTCGATGCAGCCGGCGTCCGCGCGGACCACCTCGAAGGTCATGGCGGCGGCGGCGATGGCCGCGTCCAGCACCCGCCGCGCCCGCGCGCAGGCCAGCGCGGCCAGGGCCGTCGTCACGGTGGCGCCGTTGATCAGCGAGAGCGCCTCTTTCGGCGTCGGCCGCAGGGGCTGGACCGGAGGGTCGGAGGCGGTGTAGCCGCAGACCACCGCGGCGATGTGCGCCAGCGGGGCGAGATCTCCCGCCGCCCCCACGCTCCCCTGGCTCGGCACATGGGGGACCACGCCCGCGCGCAGCAGCGCCAGCAGCGCCTCGGCCGCCTCGGGTCTGCTGCCGGTGAGCCCGCCCGCCAGCACGTTGGCCCGCGCCACCAGGGTCGCGCGGACGACCGCCTCCGGGAAGGGCTCGCCCACCCCCGCGCAGTGCCCGAGGATGAAGGCCCGCGCCAGCTCGTCCCCGCTCATGCCGCTGGCGTGCTGGCCGACCAGCCAGACCCGCTTGCGCTCCAGCACGCTCTCGCCCTGAGGGGCGCTCGCGACGTTGGCGCGCATCGCCGTGGCGGCCTCGGGGGCGAGCTCGGCGGCCTCGCCGCTGGCGACGCGGTGGACGTCCGCGATGGTCAGCGATCGGCCATCGACGCGGATCATGCGGCCTCCATGGGCGGGGACTCGCCCACGTCCAGGAGGCCGAGGCCCTCCTCCAGGCGGCCCGAGGCCACGAGCAGGTTCAGCGCCTCGATCGCGTCGCTGGGGAGGCGCTCCGCGGGCAGCTCGGCGAGGGCCTCCTCGACCCGCTGAAGGGCGAGCGCGGCGCCGACTCCAGGGCGCAGGCGAGGGTCCTCCTCGCGGCGGAAGGCCAGGGCAGACGAGGCGCCGAGCAGCTCGATGGCGATGCAGCGCCGCGCGTTCACCACCACCTCGCGGGCCCGCCGCGCCGCGGTCGTGCTCATCGCGACGTGGTCCTCCTGGTCCTCGCAGGTGGGGATGGAGTCCACGCTGGAGGGCCAGCACAGCCCCTTGTTCTCGCTGACCAGCGCCGCCGCGGTGGTCTGGGGCAACATCATCCCCAGCCCGGGGCGGTCGCGGCGGGCGAGCGCGGGTGGCAGGCGCGCGGAGAGCGTGCCGGTCGTGAGCCGGTAGAGCCGCCGCTCGGCGAGGCTCGCGACCTCCGCGATGGCGATCTTCAACACATCCATCGCGATGCCCACCGGCTCGCCGTGGAAGAGGCCAGCCGAGTACGCTTTGTCTACGCCCGGCTCGTCCACGAGGATCACTGGATTGTCCGTCGCCGCGTTCAATTCGACGCGCACCTGCCCGGTCGCGAAGGCCAGCGCGTCGCGGGCGGCCCCGACCACCGACGGCGTGCAGCGCAGCGAGTAGGCGTCCTGAACCTTGCCGGGGACGCTGTCGACCAGGGTGCTCCCGGCCAGCAACGCGCGCAGGTTCGCCGCCGTGGCGCGGGCGCCGGGGTAAGGGCGCAGCGCGTGGACCGCCGGGTGGAAGGCGCGCGAGGCGCCGCGCAGCGCCTCGATGGAGAGCGCCGCCGCCACCTCCGCCGCCAGCAGCGTGCGCGCCGCGTCATGGCAGGCCAGGGCCCCCAGCGCCGTGGTGAGCTGCGCGCCGTTGGTGATCGCCAGCCCGTCCTTGGCCTCCAGCGCGATGGGCTTCAGGCCGGCCGCCGAGAGGGCCTCGGGCGCGGTGCAGGTTCGACCCTGGTAGCGCGCCTCGCCCTCCGGGTCGCCCACCAGGACCAGCCCGAGGTGGGCGAGCGGGGCGAGGTCACCCGACGAGCCGCAGCTCCCCTGCTCGGGCACGACGGGAGAGACCCCCCGATTGAGCAGATCCAGGATCGCGTCCACCAGCAGGGGCCGGCAGCCGCTCACGCCGCGCGCCAGGGCGTTGGCGCGCAGGAGCAGCATCGCCCGCACGACGTCCTCGGGCAGCGCGCGGCCCACGCCGGCCGCGTGGCTGCGGACCAGGTTCAGCGAGAGCCGCGCCCGGTGCTCGGCGGGGATGCGCACGCGCGCCAGCGAGCCGAAGCCCGTGTTCACCCCGTAGACCGGGCGATCTCCTCGGCCAGCCTCGGAGACCCAGGCGTAGCTGCGGGCCATCTCGGCCCGCGCGGCGTCATGAAGCGCCACCGGGCGACCCTGACGGGCGACCGCGAGGAGGTCCGTCAGCGTGAGGTGCTGACCATCGAGCAGGAGGGGGGGCATCGTGCGAGCCCTTAACCGGTTGGCCGGCGGACGCCTCAGGCCACCCCGCGCTGCCCCGACGGCACCGCGTGGAAGCTCACCTCATCCAGCGTCGCCAGCGCATTACCCGCCTCGTCCGCGAGCTCGATGCGGAAGCGCGCCTGGCGCTCGTCGGAGGCGAGCACGCGGAGGCTCGCCCGCACGACGCCGCCCCAGGCCCCGCTCACCCCGAAGCTGAGCCGCCCGATCCCCGTGGGGAGCGAGCGCCCGCCGAAGGGCTCCCAGCCCCAGAGCAGCCCGAGCTGCAGCGCACAGTCCAAGGCCAGCGGATCGCTGGACCAGCCAGCGGCGTTCGGACTCCCGAGCTCCCAGCCCTCCGCGACGGCGTCCCCTCGGCAGAGCGGCAGGATCTCCGCCGTGGCGCCGCCCTCGCCCACCGCCACGCCGCGCAGGCCCTGGAAGGCCGGGCCGTGGAAGAGGGCCTGAGCGTAGGGGTCACCCTCCCAGGGGAGGAGCGCGCCCTCCGGGGGCGAGGCCGCCTGCAGCGAGGGGAGATCCACTCCCAGATGTGCCTCGGCGCGGTAGCGCGGCGCAGGGCCGCCGCCCACATCGTAGAAGGCGAGGCCGACGTGGCCCGCCGCGATCGGCGTGCACACCACCCGGAAGCGATGCCCGGTCTGGAAGTCCGGCAGCGGGGCGCCGCGCAGCACGCTGAGCTTCGTGAGCTGTCGAAGCCGCAGACCCGGCCAGCCGCGGCTCATGGCGGCGGCGAAGATCTCCACCACCTGCACCACCGGGAGCACCGGCACGTCCTGGACCGTGTGGTCCGTGAGCCAGGGGTGGGTGGCCGCGGAGACCAGGACCTCCTCCTCCCAGGGTTGATCCGAGGGGGCCATACGCTCGGCCGTCAGCCGCCCGCCGAGGATCACCGCGGGCGCGCCCTCCGTCGCCAGCACCTCGTCTACGAACAGCGCGGCGCCGCCCTCCTGGGAGAGCAGCGGCACGTTCCGCGCGGCGAACATCGCCCGCAGCTCGGGCGTGACCATGCCCCCGTCCCAGGGACCCCAGCCGAGCGAGACCACCCGCGCGTCCGGCCTGGCCTTCGCCTCGACCCGGCAGCGCTGGTTCAGGATCTCGTTGGCCGCGGCGTAGTCGCACTGGCCAGGGTTGCCGTAGCGACCGGCCACGGAGCTGAAGGCGGCGATCAGCCGAAGCGGGTCCTCGGCCGTCGCGGTCAACAGGTTCGTGAACCCTTGAACTTTGGTCTCGAAGACGCGGTCGAAGGCCGCGTCCTCCTTGTCCGCCACCAGCGCATCGGCCAGCACGCCGGCGCCGTGGACGACGCCCGCGATGGGACCCCAGCGTCGGCGCACGTCGGCCAGGCCCGCGGCCAGCGCGGCGGCGCTCTGCACGTCCACCGGCAGGTAGAGGACCTCGGCCCCCAGCGCGGTCATGGCGTCCATGTTCGCGGCCGCCTCGCGGTTGGCCCGCACCGCGGCCGCCCTGCTCGCCAGCGCCGCCGGGGAGATCGCCTCGCCCTTCGCCTTCGCCAGCCCGAGCAGGGCGCGGCGCAGCCCGGCCTCGTCCTCGATCCCGCGCGTCTCGGCGGGCTCGTCGGCCAGGGCCGTCCGCCCGAGCAGCACCAGCTTGAGCGGCAGCGCGCGCAGCAGCGCGAGCAGGCAGGTGGCCGTCACGCCGCGCGCGCCGCCGGTCACCACCACCACGTCGCCGCGCCGGAGCCGCCCGCCGCGCGTGAGCGGCGGAGCCTCCAGGTCCGTCAACGTGATCCGTCGGCCGTCCGCGCTCACGCCGCGCTCGATCTCCGCGCCGGCCAGGAAGAGCTCGCGCTCGATGTCCGCCGCCACCGCGTCCGCGGCGCGTCCTCCCGCGGCGATGTCCAGGGCCAGCACCCGCGCGTCGGGGTGCTCGCGCGCCACCGTGCGGGTCAGGCCGCACAGCCCGCCCGCGAGCGCGTCGCGCGGGCTCGGGCCGCTGAGCCCGAAGTCGCCGCCCGTGTCCTGCACCGTCACGAAGAGCCCAGGGGCGCTCCCCGCCCGCCAGCGCCGCGCCAGCGCCCGCGCCGCTCGAAAGGCCGCGCGCACCGCCTGCTGAGGCGCCTGGTCATCCGCCCAGGGACCCAGGCCCACGGCGATCACGCCGCCCACCTCGGGCGTTGGTTCCCCGACCGAGAAGACAGAGACCGTGAGCCCGCGCGCGCGGAGCCGCGGCGCCAGCGCGTCCGCGAC
>CAZKWG010000512.1:5596-6154 GCA_964556105.1 uncultured Enterobacterales bacterium
CCCGCCCGGATCGCGGAGCAGACCGAGCACACGCGCCCCCCGCGGGAGCGCGACGACCGCCGGGAGCTCGAAACGAGCGACCGGTCCTAGAAGATACCTCCGAGGTTCAGGTTCCCGCGGAGCCGCGCCGTTCGATCCGGCGGCGCCCTCCAGGGTCTCCAGCACCTGGCTGAGCGTGCGCAGGCTGGCCAGCCCGGCCATGTCCAGCTCGGGCAGGCTCGGCACCTTGGCGCGCAGGGCGGAGAGGATCTCCACGCGCTTGATCGAGTCGATCCCCAGGTCGGAGGCCAGGCCCATGGAGAGGTCGAGCATCTCGGCCGGGTAGCCGGTCTTGTCGGCGACGACCTCCAGCAGCAGGGCCTCCAGGTTCGCGCCGCCCGCCTTGGCGGGGGCGGGGGCCGGGGCGGGGGCCGCCTTGACGGGAGCCGGCGCGGGAGCCGGCGCGGGAGCCGGGGTCGCCTTGGGGGCGGGGGCCGCCGGGCCGAGGGCGCCCGAGCTGGCCGCCACCGGGCGCTCGGGGAGCCTGGGCGCGGGCGCCGTCGCGACCGGCGCGGGGGC
>CAZKWG010000513.1:0-6135 GCA_964556105.1 uncultured Enterobacterales bacterium
GAGGCGCCCTCCCAGTCGCCCATGGCCTGCTCGCGCAGGGCGGCGGTCTCGACGAGGGGGACGTCGAAGGCCCTGGCGAGAGGGCGGGCGATGGCGGTGCAGCGGGCGAGATCGCTGCTGAGCACGCCGTCGGGGCGGGGCAGGCGCGCCAGGGCGAAGGCGTGCAGATCGCGCGCCTCCTCGAGCCCGCGCGCGGAGAGCGGCAGATCGGTGTGCCCGTAGGCCAGACGCCGCCCGCCGGTGTCGACGTGGCCGTGGCGCAGCAGATGAAAGGCCGTCACCTCGGTGGAGGGCAGCGCGGCCTGGGTGACGGCGTCGAAGCTCATCGGGAGCGCCTATCGCGGCGTCAGAGCGGGGGCTTGCCGTCGAGGGCGCGGGCGGCGCGCACGTAGAGGTCGCCGCCGAGGCCGTGCTCGGCCTCCTGCAAGAAGGAGGCGTCGGCCCAGCGGTCCAGATCCGAGAGGGCGCGGGCCTGGCGGACCAGCTCCTGAGCGGCGGCGTCGGGAGCGGGGCCCGCCTGGATGGCCTTGCCGGCGCTGACCAGCAGGCCCTTGAGCACGCTCTGGCCGCCGAGGGTGAGCCCCTCGATGGCCGGCTCGAGGCCGGAGCTCTCGTTGTTGGGATCGACGAAGGTGGGGATGGCCGTGCGCAGGCGCGCCGCCGCCGCGGCGACCCCCGCGGGCGTGGCGGGCTCGGCGGCCATGGCGACCAGCACCGCCTCGACCTGACGGCGGGTGTCCTTGGGCAGCCGACCCAGCACCTTCTCGGCCTCCGCGGCCTTGTTGGGGAAGTTCGCGGCCTGCGCCACGGTCAGCCAGGGACCGGCGGGCTCGCTGGCGCAGGCGGAGCCGAGGAGGGTGGAGAGCACGCTGAGCATGGCGAGCGCCTGTCGTAGAGGGGGCATGAGCCCCAATTTAATCACGCGTGCTCGGGTCGGTATAAAGATGCGTCACGCGCGCCGCCCCGAGGTTGAAGCGCCCATTGTCGGGGCCGCCGGTGGTGAAGTTACCGCTCGAGAAGTCCGCCTCGCTCACCCAGCGCGTCGCGCCGGACCAGGGGTCGGTGACCAGGAAGCTGCGCGCGCCGGTGTCGTCGCGGCGCACGTCGGTCACCGTCATGAAGTGCCCGCCGCCGTTCGTGTAGCCGATGCGGAAGGGCACGTCCTCGCCGTCCGCCAGACGCGCCTCCATGTCGTCCAGGTTGTTCGCCACGTTCGCCGTCCCCACCGTCTCGTAGTCCAGGCCGGTGCCCGGCTCGGTGATGCGGTCCAGCGCCGGGTTCAGGGTCATGCCGTTGCCCCGCTTTCCGGCGTTGTTGCGGATGGCGGACATCTCCTCCTCGGTCGGGTGGCCGCCGTTCTGCGCGCGCAGGGTGACCAGCGCCATGTGGGCGACGGCGATGTCCACGATCGAGCTGCCGCCGTCCATGTAGCGGGTCAGGGCGTCCCGCTGCTCCTGCGTGATGGCGTTGCTCGTGCGCGCCGTGTCCATCATCGTGTTGACCTGGCCGCGCGCCTGGGTGCCCAGGCGGCTGACGGCCACGCCGCCGTTGTCCTCGAGGGTGTCGCGCTGCTCCTCGGCCGAGACGCTGGTGGGGTCGGCGCTGTTGACGCCCTCGCCGCGGTGCAGGCGGAGCGCGTAGATTGGATCCGCCTCGCCCCGGACGATCTGGGCGGTGGTGGGCCCGCAGGAGTCGCCCCAGCGCTGAAAGAGCCCGTCGTTGTCGCCCCGCGTGTCGCCCGGCCCGTAGAGGTTGTTCGGGTCCACGGTCGAGGTGTTCGCGTCGTGGATGTCGAGGGTCGTGGTGGTGCGCAGCAGGGTCTCGCGCTCGGTGCCGCGGATGTCGGCGGCGAACTGCTCGATCTCGGAGAACGCCGTGTCCTGATCGGGGGTGCCGCCGAACAGGCGGTGCGCGCCGTCGTACCAGTGTCCGTCCATGCGCTCGGCGCGCGTGGCCATCGCCTTGAGGATGAGCGAGCGCTCCACCCCGGCGTCGGCCCCGGCGACGGCGTTCCCGTCCGCGTCCTCGCCCGCCTGGTCGAGCAGGCTCATCGTGCTGGCGTACCGATCGTCTTCCATGTCGATGAGGGCGCGCGCCGATTGCAGGGCCTGACGGCGGTTGAGCACGCCCTCCTGCCCACGATCCGAGTCCGTGCGCCGGTCGGCCACGCCGTTGACCAGCATCTCCACCACCTCGGGCGTCAGGCGCTCGCGATCCTCGTCGTCCTCGTCGATGAGGGTCTGGATGTCCGCGTACGTGTTCAGGGCGCGATCGGCGTTCGGGCTCTCCAGGGCGTGCGTGATGGTGCGCATCTCGGCGACCAGCGCCTCGCCCTCCAGGCCCTGAACCCGGGCCAGGATGACCGCGCGCTGCTCGGGCGAGACGTTCTGGAGCTGGCTGACCTGGGCGTCGAGCCCCTCGCGGGCCTGCTGCGCCGCGGCGAGCTGCTCCTCCGGCGTCAGGCGCTCGGGATCGCAGGCCAGCTCCTCGGTGGCGACCTCGGCGGCCTCCTCGACCTCACAGACCGGGGCCTCGTCCTCACAGACCGCCGGCTCGTCCTCCTCCTCGCCGCCGCCGAGGATCCAGTCCCGCGCCAGGTCCAGGATCCCGCCCGTCGTCTCCGGGTCGAGCATCAAGGGCCCGCCGAGCAGCTGGCCCTGCATGAAGCTGTTCCCCATCCCTTCGGCGAAGGCGCCCAGGCCCATGTCGGTCTCCTCGACCTCCGCGGGCGGCGTGACGGCGGAGACGACCGGGGCTGGCGCTGTGATCTTGTCGAGCATGGGTCACCCTGAAGGCCGAGACGTGCCTGTCCATGCTCATTGTCGGAAGGGTCGCGGCGCCGGGCAAGCGAACTTTTCGGCGCGAGAACGCGCCCTCCGGGTCATCTCCGAGGTGCGCCGCGGCGGATCGCCCCGCGCCCCGACGCGGTCGATCTGCGCACGGCCTCCCCTTCCACCGCCCCTCGGCCGCGATAGTCCCGCTCATGTTCCGACGCGTGCGATCCCTGCTCGGGCGAGCGGCCCCGCCGCTCCCCTCACCTCCCCCTCGGCCTCCGCCGCGAGAGGAGGTCATCGACCCGGTCCTGGCGACCCTGGCCTACCACGAGCGCACGAAGCATCATCCCTCGCGCTACGCCGCCGCGCCGCCGTTCATGGACTGGGACACCCAGCCCGATCCGTTCCGTCGCTATGACGGAGCGCCCGCGCTGGCGCTGTCCTGGACGCCCGCCGGCCCCGAGCCACGCTACGAGCCCGCCTTCCTGATCGGCCAGCTCTCGCCCCGCCCCTTGGACCTGGCGGCGATCTCCCAGCTCTTCCAGGACGCGCTGAGCATCTCCGCCTGGAAGCAGGCCGGCGAGAACCGCTGGGCCCTGCGCATGAACCCGAGCAGCGGCAACCTCCACCCCACCGAGGGCTACCTGATCGCCCCGGCGCTGCCCGGCTTCGGCGGCGCGCCCGCGGTCTGGCACTACCGCGCCGACGAGCACGCGCTGGAGCGCCGGGCGACCTTCCCGCAGGCCGCGTGGGAGGCGCTGGTGGACGGGCTCCCCGCGGGGACGATCCTGGTCGCCCTGAGCGGGATCACCCTGCGCGAGTCCTGGAAGTACGGGGAGCGCGCCTACCGCTACTGTCAGCACGACGCCGGGCACGCCATCGCCGGGCTCGCCATCGCCGCCGCGCGCCTGGGCTGGGACTGCCGCCTGCTGGAGGGCGCGCTGGACGGGGAGCTGGAGACGCTGCTGGGCACGGCGGAGCAGACCGGCCCGGAGGCGGAGCGCGCCGAGGCCCTGCTGGCGATCTTCCCCAGCGACCAGCCCCTCCCGGTGGCGCGCTGGGCCTCCTGGCGCGTGGCGCCCGTCGCGCTCGGGGCGCTCCGCGAGGCCACCTGGGCTGGCGCGCCCCGCGCCCTCGCGTCGGACGCCCACCCCTGGCCCATCCTCGAGGCCGTCGCGCGCGCCACCACCCGCGTCGAGCCCGCGCCCCCCGCCACCTGGGAGCTGGAGCGCCCGCAGAACACGGCGCTCACGATCGGCGACAGCGACCTGTCCCTGCGCCGGATCCTCCACCAGCGGCGCAGCGCCGTCGACATGGACGGCCGCACGGGCATCACCGCGCCGGCCTTCTACCAGATGCTGCTCAAGCTGCTCCCCGGCCGCGATCAGGTCCCCTTCCAGGCCCTCCCCTGGCGCGCGCGCGTCCACCTCGCCCTGTGGGTCCACCGCGTCCAGGGGCTGAGCCCCGGCCTCTACCTGCTGGCGCGCGCGCCCGACGCGGCGAGCGGCCTGCGCGCCACCCTGCGCCCGAGCTTCGCCTGGAGCCGCCCCGCCACCTGCCCCGAGGGCCTGCCCCTCTACCTGCTCGAGGAGGGAGACCGCCGCCAGGAGGCCGCGGGCGCGAGCTGCGGTCAGGCCATCGCCAGCGACGGCTGCTTCGCCGTGGCGATGATCGCCTCGCTGCGCGCCGACCTCGAGGCCCTCGGCGCGCCCTTCTACCGCCGCCTGCACTGGGAGGCGGGCGCCATCGGCCAGACCCTCTACCTGGAGGCCGAGGCCAGCGGGGTGCGCGCGACGGGCATCGGCTGCTACTTCGACGACGTCACGCGGCGGGCGCTCGGGGCCTCGGACGACCTGAGCGTGATCTACCACTTCACCGTGGGCGGCGCGGTCGACGATCCACGCCTCCAGACGCTGCCCCCCTACGCGCACCTCTCCTCTCGCTGACGCATGCGCTCCCCGAGGCGGAGTTGCATGGACCGCACCTACCCGCAGATCCGTTCAGTTGCATCACCCCAGATGAGCCCCGCACAGTCGTTCAGTGCTCTCTGCGAAATCCTCAGGGCTTGGATCGCGACCGGGGCGGCCTCTTCACCTCTGGACGCAGCAAGACCAGGTTCTCCGGGCCCTGCTCGGGTCTGACCCGGGCCGGGCTGGGGTTGACCGCCTGGCTCGGGTTGGCCAGCGCGAAGTGCAGTCCCGCGAGCGCCTCCGCGCCGATCTCGAAGCGGTCCTCGATCTGATCGAGCAGCTCGTTGGCCGCGCCGAAGCGCACGAGCAGGGGCACGGGATCCGGGCTCTTCCCGGCCTGATAATCCTGGAGGAAGCTACGCGCCGCCTGCGCATAGGCGTCGAGCGCTCGCGTGAGCTGCGTCGACCAGACATACGAGAGCTCCGCGGCGAGCGCGAGATCATGGAGCGCGAGGGTCTGCTCGGGATCGATGGACGCTCCGGGTCTTGCACGCACACGACCTCCCACGTCGCCAGGAGGGCGACTAAAACCAGGGGTTGATACCTGGAACGAGGGGAAGACACCAGGGTTGCGCCGCCGGACACCAGGAGGACACCCACCGGCGGCGCACCCGAGTGGAGTGAATTCACCGTACACCAGTGCTTGTCCGAAGGGGCAGCCCGCTCTCTCATACCTCATTCACCATGAAAAAGATGACGTGATCTCTTGCAGGCAAAATGCGTTCAGAGTATGACTTGTACAAGAACGGCCGAGGAACGATGTATGGCTGCAGTTCGTGAGGCAGCACCACTCCCCCTGGTACACAGCTACCTGGACTTCAGGAAGTTTCTTACGGAGTGGCTTGAGGTAAAGCAGGCATTTACTCCTGGATATACGCTCTCTCGTTTTGCCCGGAAGGCTGGATGTTCGTACAGCCACGTTCGCAATGTTTTCGCCGGTGAGCGTAAACTTCTTCCACCCCAGCTTGATGGATTCATCCACGCGCTGCGGCTCAGCCCCGAAGAGGCGGAGTTCTTCACCATCCTGGTCCGCTACCAGCAGAGCCCATCCCTCCTGGAGCGCGCCCAGCTCCTGCAGATCATCTCTGGCACACGAAAGGTCCGTGAGGCTCGCCCGCTCGAAGGCGAGGTCTTTCGGTACCTCTCTCGACTCTCGTATGCTGCTCTCTACGAGCTCTCCTTCTCTCCCGAGTTTCAGGAGGATCCCCAGTGGATCGCGACGGTCCTCGGCATCACGCCACCGGAAGCCCAGGAGGCACTCCGCGACCTGATCGCCGTAGGTCTGCTCCTTCGCAGCGACGAAGGTGTTCTTCGCCCCCGCATCGCGGTCCTCAAGACACCTCCCGGTTTGAAGGACGCCGCGCTCTTCACGATCCACGACAAGGGGCTCG
>CAZKWG010000514.1:0-6133 GCA_964556105.1 uncultured Enterobacterales bacterium
AATCCAGCGCGTCCAGCGCGGGGGTGAGCGGGGTGAGCGTGCCGGGCTGGCAGAGGTCGTGCTCGTGCAGCGCGGCGCCGAAAAAACGCGCCTGGTGACGCTCGAAGGCGGCCTGCTCCAGCGCGCGCAGGCGGAGCGCGGCCTGCATGTCGAGGGGCTCGGGCGGCCCGCCGGGCGGGTAGAGCCCCCAGTCCGGCGGGCGCACGGCGGGGGCCAGGACGAGCAGGCCGGCCTCCTCGCGCGGGAGCAGGCCCTCATAGGCCCAGGCGCGCTCGGGGCCGTGATCGGTGACCAGACGAAAACCCAGGCTGGCGGCCTGCTGAAGCAGGGCCTCGCGACCGGCGACGCCGACCTGAACGAGGCCCGGGGTGGCGACGACCAGGGGCACGCCGGCGGCGCGGATGGCGTCCGCTGCCTCGGCGAGCCCGCGGCCGTGGGCGTGGGCGCCGACCTCGTGGCCGCGTCGGTGCAGCTCGGCGAGGAGGGCGCGCCCCTCCATCGTACACGCGAGCGGCGCACGAAAGCGGAAGCTCAACCGCGCGTCACGCGCCTCGGCCAGCGTCGCGACCCTCCGGAGCAGGGCCACGCTCTCGGCGGCGGCGCTGGGCGCACGCTCGACGATCATGTCGTCGACGTGCAGCTCCAGCCAGACACGCCCCGGAGCGCTCACCCAGCGTCCGGCGCCGGGAAGGCCAGCGTCTCGTAGATGAGCCCGAGCGCGATGGCGTAGATGGGCGCGAAGGCCAGGAAGCCGAGGCCGCAGGTAAAGCAGCCCACCAGCGTCATCAGCAGGCCGATCACCAGGAAGGTGACGAAGATCGTGCCCTTGCTGCCGTCGGAGATGCGCCAGCTCTCCTGCAGGCACTCGATCGCGCCCAGATTGCGGTCCACCATGACGTACAGGTAGAGCAGCATGCCCATGGAGAACATGATGCCGGGCACGATCAGGAAGATGAAGCCCACTAAGGTGCCCAGCCCGACCAGGATGCTGGCGCCCAGCGCCGGGGCCAGCAGGTCGTAGCCGGAGAACAACGTGCCCAGCGTCACCGGCTTCCCGCGCACGGCGGCCAGGGACATCCGCACCTGCCCGACGTAGAGGTAGATGTTGGTGAGCCAGCTCATGACCGTGGAGATGAAGAGGATGACCCCAGAGAACACCGCGGCGAGATCCGGATCCAGGTCCGCGGCGGAGGTCAGCGCGCTGCCGACCAGCGTGGCGCCCTGGGTCAGGAAGTTGAAGGCCAGGCTGACCACGAAGGCGATACCCGCCACCGCGATCCAGGTGCCGAGATCCTTCTGCATGAGCTCCCAGCTCGCCTGCAGCACCTCGACGGGCCCCCAGCCAGGCGGGAGCCTGCGACCAGAGGAAGGAGCGTCCGCCTGCTCGAGGTCGGCTTGTGGGGGCGAATAGACGTTATCCACGGCAACTCCACAGAAGGGCCGCCCTGATATACCATGGCGGCGAACCTTTCAGGAGCAGGCTTGCTGGACACGGTGCGGACGGTCGAGACCCCGGAGGGCGTCGCGCTGAGCGTGCGCGTGGCCGGGGCGGTCCCGCGGGTGCTGGCCTTTCTCCTCGATCTCATGGTGCGCGCGGCCGTCTACATGGCGCTGGCCATCCCGCTGGCCTTCCTGGGACAGACGGGCATGGGCCTGCTGCTCATCGCCACCTTTCTGCTGGAGTGGTTTTACCCGGTCTATTTTGAGGTCTGGCGCGGCGGCGCGACCCCGGGCAAACGATCGCTGGGGCTGCAGGTGGTCCACACGGACGGGACCACCGTGGGCCTGCAGAGCTCGCTGCTGCGCAACCTGATGCGCTTCGCCGACTTCCTCCCTTTCGCCTATGGATTCGGGCTGCTCTTCATGGCGCTGGACCGTGACTTCCGACGCATCGGAGATCTGGCGGCGGGGACGCTGGTGGTCTACCGCGAGCCGCTGGCGGGGTCGAGCGCGCCGCCCACGGTCGCGGCGGTGGCGCCCACGGTCGCGCTGAGAATGGACGAACAACGGGCGATCCTCTCCTTCTCCGAGCGCGCCACGCAGTGGACGGCGGACCGGGCGCGCGAGCTGGCCAACCTGGCCGAGCCGCTGACCGGCATGCGCGAGGCGGCGGGGGTAGACGCGCTGCACGGCCTGGCGGCCTGGCTGAGGAGCCGGCGATGAGCCAGGACAATTTCATGCGCCAGCACGAGAAGACCTGGCGGGAGCTGGACCAGATCATCGACGCGATGGAGTCGCCGGACAAACCCGGGCGGACGGAGCGTTTCCCCGAGCTGTACCGCGCGCTGACCTCGCACCTCGCCCTGGCCAGCCACCGCGGCTACAGCGCCAACCTCGTCGAGCGCCTGAACGCGCTGGCCCTGCGCGGCTACCGCCACCTCTACCCGGGGCAGAAGCGCTCCGGGCTCGACCCGCGCGCCTTCATCGGCGGAGGCTACGCCCGGCTGGTGCGCTCGGAGCCCTGGCTGCTGCTCTGGTCCGTGCTGCTGCTCTTTGGCGTCGGCGCCCTGGCAGGGGGCCTGGTCTGGCGCTCGCCCGATCTGGTCTACACGCTGGTGGGCATAGAGACGGTCGAGGCGGTCGAGGCCATGTACGACCCCGCCTCGAGCCACCACCTCAAGGCGCGAGACGTCGACAGCGACGTGCTGATGTTCGGGTACTACATCTACAACAACGTCGGCATCTCCTTCCGCACCTTCGCCGCGGGCGTGCCCTTCGGGCTGGGCAGCATCTTCTTTCTGTCCTACAACGGGATGTTCATCGGAGCCATCGCCGCGCACCTGACGAAGATCGGCTATGGCTCGACCTTCTGGCCCTTCGTCATCGGGCACGGCGCCTTCGAGCTGACCGCCATCGCGCTGGCCGGCCAGGCGGGGCTGAAGGTGGGGCGCGCCGCGCTCAAGCCCGGGCGCCGCACGCGCCTGGGCTCGCTGGCGCATGAGGCGCGGGAGAGCCTGGGCCTGGTCTACGGCTTCGCCACGATGCTGTTCATCGCCGCCTTCCTCGAGGCCTTCTGGTCGTCTTCGCAGCTCGTGCCCGCGGAGGTGAAGTACGGTGTGGGTGGCGCCCTCTGGGCCCTGGTGATCGGGTACTTCGCGCTGGCCGGGAGGTCCCGGTGAACCTGGAGAAGGTGAGCGTGGCCCTCAGGCCGCGCAACCCCTGGGAGGCCATTGATCTCGGCGTCACGCTGGCGCGGGCCAACGCGCGCGTGGTCTGGGGCTCCTGGTTCGCGGCGGTGCTGCCGGTCCACGCGCTGCTCTGGCTGGTGCTGGGGCAGTGGCCCGGCCTGGTCTTCCTGCTGCTGTGGTGGTTGAAGCCGCTCTTCGACCGGGTGCCCCTGATCGCGCTCAGCCAGCTCCTCTTCGGGGGCGCGCCGACGCCGCTCGGCGTGCTCAAGAGCCTCCCGCGGGCGCTCGGGCCGCACCGGCTGCGCTCGCTCACCTGGTCGCGCTTCAACCCGATTCGCGCCGTGATCCTCCCGATCTGGCAGCTCGAGGGTCTGGCCGCCAGCGAGCTCTCGCGCCGTCAGCGCACGCTGACCCGCGGGGCCGACGCGGGCGCGCTGGGCCTGATGATGGTCTGCGGGATGCTGGAGCTCTGCCTGACCGTGGCCGGCACGGGCCTGATCATGCAACTCGCCCCCACCGACCTGAACATGGACCTGGAGGGGCTGCTCACCGCGCTGCTCACCGGCGAGGCGCCGCTCTGGTACACGCTGAGCACCGCCGTGTCCTGGACGCTCGCCCACACGGTGGCCGAGGTGCTCTACGTGGCGGGGGGGTTCGGGCTCTACATCAACCGCAGGACGTGGTTGGAGGGGTGGGACATCGAGCTCCAGTTGAGGCGACTCGCGCAGCGGCTGGGCGCGGCGGCGGCGCTGCTGCTGGCGCTGGGGCTGGGCGCGCCGCGCGCGCTGGCCGAGGACACCGGGCTCGCTGCGCCGCCGCCACCGCCGCCGAGCGAGATGAGCAGGTACACCGCCGGCCCGCCGGTGGACGCCCCCGCGCTGAAGGACGCCCTGGAGCGCGTGCTGGCCCTGCCGGAGATGCCGCACGAGCGCAAGGAGACGAGCTGGAAGCTGAAGGGCGAGGACGAGCCAGAGCTAGACATCCCGAATTTTTCGTTGGGCCCCCTGGCCGTGATCCTGGGGACGCTCCTGAAGATCGTGGTCATCGCGCTGGTCTCGCTCGGGATCTTCGTCCTGATCCGGGCGATCATGCGAGCCCGCTCTCGCGCCGCCGGCGCAGAGGAAGAGGGCCCTGAGGCGCAGCGACGGCTGCCCGCGCTGCTGCGCGACCAGGAGCCGCTGCCCGACGACGTCGTCGCGCAGGCGCGGATCCGCTGGCGGGATGGGCGGCGGGCGGAGGCGCTCGGGCTGCTCTACCGCGGGGCGCTGCGGCACCTCGTCATCGCGCGCGGGATGGCCATCCCCGACGGCGCGACGGAGTCGGACTGCCTGCGCCTGCTGGGCGCGCAGCTCGAGCCCGCCGAGGGGGCCTACTTCTCCACCCTGACCTTGAGCTGGCAGGCGGCGGCCTACGCGCACAGCTTCCCCGAGGATGACGCCGCGATCAGCCTCATGGACCAGTGGTCGCGCTGGTACCGTGAGGTGACGTGAGAGACAGCCGCTCCATCTGGGTGTTGGTGGTCCTGCTCGCGCTCCTGGCGGCGGGGCTGCTGACCATGCTGATCGAGAAGACGGAGATCACGATCCCCGTCCCGCCGACCGGCCGCGCCGCCGCCAACGACTGGTACGGCGTCGAGCGCCTCCTGAGCGAGCAGGGCGTGGATGCGACCAGCGCGCCCGGGGCCAAGGACCTGCCGCCCCAGGATCACGTCATCCTGCTCTTCGCCCGCGGCCAGACCTCGCAGCAGGTCGAGCGCCTGCTGAACTGGGTCGAGGACGGCGGACACCTGATCGCCACGATGGAGCCGCGCGTCGTCTCCGAGGCGGCCTCGGACGAGGTGCTGGAGCTCGAGGACTCGGACGACGAGATCCTGGCGGCCCTCGAGCTGACCAGCGCCGAGGCGCTCGCCGGCGCGCTCGAGACCGTCGCCGTGATCCCTCCCCAGGGCGGCGAGGCCCTCTCGGTGACGGCGCCAGAGATCCAGGTCAAGCTGAGCGACTGGCTCCCCTGCCTGTGGACGGAGGCGGGCGCTCCGGTCGAGACCATCTGCCCGATGAGCTCGTTCGTGCGCGTCCCCTACGGCGACGGCTGGATCACCCTCCTCCCAGAAGCGAGCTTCCTGGACAATTTCAACCTGGGCGAGCACGACAACGCCCTCTTCCTCTGGACGCTGGTGCAGCGTGGTGGGCCGCCCGCGGGCGCCCTCGTGGTCTACCGCGACCAGCCGCCCTCGCTCTGGGCGCTGATCGGCCAGCACGCCTGGCCCCTCCTCGTCGCGGGCGCGACGCTGCTGGCGCTCTGGCTCTGGTCGGCCCTCCCCCGCTTCGGCCCCGTCCTGGTCGATCCCCCGCCCGCGCGGCGCAGCCTGGTGGAGCACGTCCTCGCCTCCGGCGAGCACCTCTGGCGGCGGGAGCACCAGGATCTGCTGCTGAAGAGCGCGCGCCGCCAGGTGCTCCGCAGCACGCTGGGCCTGGGCGCCAACGACGGCAAGGCCGGGCTGGCCATGATCGAGGCGGTCTCGGCCGAGACGGGCGCCAGCGCCGACGAGGTGCGGGAGGCGCTCTATGGCGGCGGCACCCACGATCCCGACATCTTCCTGCGCGCCATGACCGCGCTCCAGCGCGTGCGCCGCGGCCGCAAAAAACCCTCGACCTCGGAAGGATCCGCATGAGCCACACCGCACACACCCTGGACACGCGCGCGGCCGCTGAGCTGGCGGGCCGGGTCCGCGCTGAGGTCAAGAAGGCCGTGCTCGGCCAGGACGAGGCCATCGACCACGTCATCGCCGCCTTCCTGGCGGGCGGACACGTCCTGGTCGAGGGCGTCCCCGGGCTGGGCAAGACGCTGCTGGTGCTGGCGCTGGCGCGCACCTTCGGCGGGCGCTTCGCCCGCGTGCAGTTCACGCCCGACCTCATGCCATCGGACGTCACCGGGCACGCGATATTCGATCTGGCGGGCGGCAGCTTCCGCATCCGCCGCGGCCCGGCGTTCACCAACCTGCTGCT
>CAZKWG010000515.1:0-2919 GCA_964556105.1 uncultured Enterobacterales bacterium
GGCACGGGCGGCACCTGCTCGACTCACCGGCCGCCCTCGACCGGATCTGGCGCCTGTATGCCGCCCACCATGGGCGGATCTCGCCAGAGCCCCCCCGCTGTCGCGCACCCTGGACCAGCGCCGTCGTGAGCGCCAGCGGCGGCCTGCGACCCTGCTTCTTCCTGCCGGAGCGCGGAGACGTGCGCGAGGGGCTCAGCGCCGCGCTCGACGCTCCGGCCCTCCGCGCGCTCCGGCGGGAGCTACGCCAGGAGACGGAGCCCGCCTGCCTGCGCTGCGTGTGCTGGCGTTAGCTCCCCGTTCCCTCCCGAGCTCTCGAGCCCGCGGGCGGCGCCAGGCAGGCCGCGAACAGCAGCAGCGCGCCCCAGACCCGGGGGTAGGCCAGCAGCGTGCGCCAGCCGCTGGAGAGCGCGGGCGCCTGGTAGTCCAGCTCCAACAGCAGCAGCGGCAAGGCCAGCAGCACGAGCGCGCGCGCCGAGCGGCTCCTCGTCCCCCAGGCGGCGATGGCCGGCAGCGCGGCCAGGACGAAGTGATAGCCCTCGGCCTGGGGGCCCAGCAGCAGCTCCAGGCAGGTCCAGAGCCCGAAGACGCGCGGCAGAGCGCCCGGGTCGGCCCCGGCGCGGCGGGTCGCCCTGATGGCTAATAATACTAGTGTCAATGCGCACACCCCATTGAGCGGCGCCGCCAGCCAGGGAGCAGGGATCGGCGGGTCGGGCCCCCAGCGTGGATCGGCGGTCGTCAGGTGCAGGGTGAGGCTGCGCAGCGTCTGAAGCCCCGTGGCGCCCGCCCAGGGGTTGTGGGCCATCTCCGGTAGATGCACCTGGAAGAAGTAGACCCAGGCGTCCAGCCCGACCGCGGGCACGCTGGCGAGCAGCAGGGCCGCCGAGAGGACCGCGCCCCAGAGGGCCGCTCGAACGCGCCCCGCCAACGCGAGGCCCAGCAGCAGCGGCGCGCCGTACCAGCCTCGGCTGGCGATCATCGGCGCCAGGGCTGCGCCCGCCAGCCCCTCCCGACCCGTCAGCGCCGCCCGCAGCGCGGCGACGTGCAGGAGCAGGAACATCGGGTAGACCTGTCCGACGCGGAGCCCCTCCGCCGCCGGGGCGCCCAGCAGGAAGGCGGCGGCCAGCAGGGGCCCTGCGACCGGCGGGCCGATGCGCGCGAGCCCCCACAGCCCGGCCACCAGCGCCGGCAGACAGAGCCCCCACAACCAGATCCTGCGGGCCTGCACGTAGGGCAGCTCCGCCAGCGGGACCAGCGTGAGCGCCAGCGAGGGAGGGCCGATCATCTTCTCGGGGACCGTCATCCCGTGGGCCGCCATGCTCGCGGCCAGCGCGTCGTCGTCGTAGAGGCGGCGCACGGGCGTGCCCGCTCGCACCTCTCGCGCCACGGCCCAGTATCCGGCGAACGAGGTGGTGATCTCCTCCTGCACCGGCGCCACGCGGGTGAGCGCGACCACGCCCACGGCGAGCAGGAACAGGAGCCGCGCGGCCCAGCTCCAGCTCACGGGGCGCGCCAGGCCGAGAACGCCGCCTCGACCACGTCGTCCAGCCGCCCTGAGCGCCGCGCGCAGCCCAGGATGGCGCGCCGCACCTGCCCCTCGCGCAGCGTGCCCGCCAGCCGCAGGATGAAGGGCAGGTTCTGCAGATGCAGGTAATTGCGCCGGAAGTGCTGGTTCTGGAGGGCGCGCCGCGCCGCGACCACACGATCCGCGGGCGGACCTCCCTGGGGGATCGGCGTCGGGCCCACGCGGTTGTTCCAGCGCTCGCCCCAGCTCGGCCAGCTCTCGCGCCAGGGGCCTTCGCGATCGCCGAGCTCGGTGCCCGGATAGGGCGTCGAGAAGAAGAAGACGGTCCAGTCGCTGCGGATCCGGGCGGCCAGCGCCGCTGTCTCGGCGATGTCTTCCTCGGTCTCGCCGGGGGAGCCGAGGATGAAGCTGGCGCCGGTGCGCAGCCCCGTCGCGTGCGCCAGGTCGAAGGCCTCGATCACGTCGCGCGGGGCGATACCCTTGTGCATGGCGCGGAGGATCCGGGCCGAGCCGCTCTCCACCCCGAAGTCCACCTGCACACAGCCCGCCTGCTTCATGGCGCGCAGCAGGGGCCCGTCCACCGCCGTCACGCGCGCCTGGCATGCCCAGCGCAGGCGGTAGGGTCGCTTCACCAGCGCCGCGCAGAGCTCGAGGACCCAGGCGCGGTGGTGGGTGAAGACGTCGTCCACCCAGTACAGGCCGCGCACGCGATCCTCGTCCACCAGCTGGTCGATCTCGCTCAGCATGTTGCCCACCGAGCGCATCCTCACGGCGGTGCCGAGCTGGCGGTGGCTCTCACAGAAGCTGCACTTGAAGGCGCAGCCTCGCCCAGCCAGCACGCTCGCCACGCGGCTCGACGCGTAGCCGCGGATCAGGCCGGGCGGGCGCAGGTAGCGCTCGTGCCCCAGCAGGTCGCGCGCGGGGAAGGGCAGCGCATCCAGGTCTTCAGCGAAGGCGCGGGCCGGGCCGCGCCCGTGGGTCGTCACCACACCGGGCACGGTATGTGGCGCCTCACCTCGGGCCAGCGCGTCCGCGAGCTCCACCGCGGTCTGCTCGCCTTCGCCTACCACCACCGCGTCCAGCCCGACCCCGGCCAGCGTCTGCTCCGGCGCGGCGGTGGGGTGGGGCCCGCCGCCAACCAGCGGCACGCCCGGCAGCCGCACCCGCAGGTCCGCCGCCAGCGCCGCGGCCCGGTCCCAGCACATCGTCATGAAGCTCAGGCCCACCCAGTCCGGTCGGTGCGCGGCGATGAGCGCGCCCAGATCGGGCCTTCGAGCGGGGTCGGCGTCCAGGAGCTGAACGCTGTGGCCGGCCCGTCGCAGGCTGGAGGCCACATACATCAGCCCCCAGCGGCGGGAACACGTTGTTCCCTTCGTGGTACTGCACATGGACGAGAG
>CAZKWG010000515.1:2929-6131 GCA_964556105.1 uncultured Enterobacterales bacterium
CCCCCGCCCCACCCCCGCGCCCCCCCCCCGCTCCCCCCCCCGCCCGCCCCCCCCGCCCCCGCCCCCCCGGCGGGGGGGGGGGGGCGGGACCGTCTCCCGAGCGCGCCGCACGTTACGGCGCGTCCGGTCGGAGCGTGATCGTGTGGGTCACGCGCGAGGTGGGGTAGTCGGCGAGGCCATGCCAGCGCGCGGTCTCCTCGCTCATGCGGTGGGAGCTGCCCGTGATCGTGGCCTCCACGGCGCCCGCGGGCGCGTCCAGGGTCCAGGCGCGCGTCTCTCGCGGCGCGAGCCGGTTGTCCCCCAGCTTCTGCGCGACGGGGTGCCAGGACCACTCCTGGCCGATGCGCGCGGTCCAGGGCTCACCCAGCGCAGCGCCGGTCGCGTCGGCGAAGCGCAGCGTGATCTGCACCCAGCGCTCGGGGTCGCCGGTCGGGAGGCGATGACCGGCGCGCGCGTTGGTCGCCGAGACCACGACGCGGTCCCCTTCCCAGGACGCCTCCAGCCCCAGCCCCGCCGGGTTCGCCTCCTCGGGCGGGTGGACGCCGGCGACCTTGGGGATGCCCGCGCCGCGCCACCAGTGACGCGCGACCTCTCGGGGGGGACCGCCGGTCGCGGCCGGTCGGGTCACGCGCGGCATGTGGCAGTCGGTGCAGCCCGTCCCCTCGGCGGCGTAAGGACCCTGCGCCCACTCCTCGCCCGTCTGGAAGCTGCAGGCGAAGGTCTTGCCCGCATAGGTGGCCTCGGCCTGATGGCAGCGCAGGCAGAGCGTCTCGCTGGTGAAGCGCGCGTCCGCCTGCACCGCGTGCGGCGCCTGCCCGTCCTCGAGGCCGGGTCCGTGAATCACGCCGTCCACGACGTGGCAGGCCGCGCAGGTGATGCCCTCCTCGCGCAGGGCCGCGTCGAAGAGCGCGTTCTCGACCAGCTCGGGCAGCTCGACGTCGTCCGCGCGCAGCCCCACGGGCCAGCGGTCCTGCTGGACCAGCAGCGGCGTGTGGCAATTCAGGCAGAGCCAGCGGTTGGCCGACTTGGTGATCTCCGCCTGAAACTGGGGGTCGATCCACGCCGCGGCGTGGGTGGAGACCTGCCACTCCTCGTAGATCTCTTCGTGGCAGGCGCCGCAGGTCTCGGCCGAGCCCGAGCCGAGCCCCTCGACCCGCGTCACGCTGGCGTCCAACGGCCGCTCGTAGATCGGTCGGGTGGCGCCGAAGGCGCGCGTGCGCTGGAGATCGGCCTCCACGCCCGCCGAGGCGAGCACCACGGCCCCGCTGACCAGGCTCGGCGTCGGAGCAGGCTCGGGCGGACGCAGCGCGCAGCCCCCGCAGAGCGCGAGCAGCGCGGCGCGAGTCTTGAAGAGGTTGGCCCTGGGTCTCGTCTCTATCATCGAAGCTCCGCGCTTCACGTCCCGAGAAGGCGCCCGACGTTACAGCGTCGGTGTAACGGATCGCCATGTCGAAGGACGGAGCAGCGTTCCCGTGGAGCGTCCATGTCCCCGGTACTGCCGATCCTGCTCGCCGCCTGCGGGAGCGACCCGACCCCCACGCAGCGGGACGCGACGACCGACTCCCAGGACAGCGCCGCGTCCGACGCGTGCCCGTCATCGCCTTGGACCACGGACGACCCGGAGCCCGCCTACGAGGACTACCCGGTCTACATCGCCGGGACGGATCGGAGATTTCTGGAGGTTCAGGGAGGAGTCTGGGGCGCCGAGACCGGCGACGAGGTCGTGGTCTGCCCTGGGACCTACCGCGAGAACATCGACCTCAAGGGCAAGGTGATCACGCTGCGCTCGGCGAGCGGCGCCGCGAGCACCGTGCTGGACGGGGGCGGCGCGGGCCCCACGGTCACCCTCCGCCTGTACGAGCCCGCCGAGACCGTGCTCCAGGGCTTCACGATCACGGGCGGCACGGGCTCGGAGGGGCATGGCGGCGGGATCTTCGTCGAGTGGGGCTCGCCCACGATCCGCCAGAACATCGTGACGGGCAACACCGCGGGTATCGCCGCGGGCATCTACGTGCGCAACGGCGCGGCGACGGTCGAGAACAACGTCGTCTACGGCAACGTGGCCGATCAGGCCGGGGCCTTCGGGTGCTCGGCCTGCTCGGGCGCCTTCCGCTACAACACCCTGTACGAGAACACCGCGACCCGCGGCCCGGTCGGCGAGTGGTTCTGGGGCATTGGCGACCTGGTCGGCAACGTCCTGGTGGTGCGCGAGACCGACAGCGCCGCCATCTTCTGGCTGGATCCCCGCGACGAGCCCTTCGAGACCAGCTACAACCTGCTGTGGCCCGAGATCCCGATCATCGAGGGCGAAGGCTGGCCGGAGGGCGAGGGCTGGGTGTACGCGGATCCACTCCTGGTGGACCCTGAGGGAGGCGACTGGCGGCTGGGCGACCGCTCGCCGGCCATCGACGCCGGGCCGCCCGACGCGCTCGACGCGGACGGCACGCGGAGCGATCTCGGCGCCTTCGGCGGCCCGTTCGGCGACTGGTCGGAGCGGTGAGGGAGGGCTGAGCAGAGCGCGAGCGAAGGAACGGCCAGCATTCGAGCCCTGTCTCGCCGGAGGCGCAGAGGTTACGCGAGGTGTCGCCCACGCGCAGGAGCGCCATGCCGACCCCGAACGAGACCCTGTTCTGGGAGCTCGTAGCCGATCTCCATCGCAAAGACAGCCGCGTCGTCGAGGGCACCCTCATGGGTGGCCGTTGCGCCCGCGTCGGCGGCGAGTTCCTGGCGCTGGTGGACCACAAGGGCTCGGGGCTGGTGGTGAAGCTCCCGGTTGCGCGCGTGGCGGCGCTGATCGCGCCTGGCCAGGGTCGGGCCTTCGCGCCAGCCGGCAGGGTGTTTCGGGAGTGGGTGTCGATCCCCGACCCTGATCACGCGCGGTGGCGGGCCCTGTTGGCGGAAGGTGTGGCCTTCGACGGGCGGTGACGCGGCACAACGGTTCAGCGGCGTGGCTGTAACGATCGCGCGCCCCCCGAGACGGAGGCTCATTCAGCTCTTCGCCGACGGAGGCCCGATGACGCGCCGCGCCCTGCTCGCCCTCGCAACGCTTACGCTCGCCTGCGGCCGCGACAAGGACGAGGCTTCCGACGATTCTGCCGCAGACTCCGCCGCCGCGGTGCCGCTTCCCTATGGCGACAACCTGACCGCGCTCGGCGAGGCCACGAGCGCGGGCGCCATGCCCCCGGAGACCACCGGTCTCGTG
>CAZKWG010000516.1:0-6125 GCA_964556105.1 uncultured Enterobacterales bacterium
GGGAGGGCATCCGCGCGGCGGAGATCCTCGAGCGTGAGGGCATCCACTGCAACCTGACCCTTCTCTTCGGCATCCACCAGGCGGTGGCCTGCGCCGAGGCCCGGGTCACGCTGATCTCGCCCTTCGTCGGGCGCATCCTGGACTGGTACAAGAAGAAGACCGGCCGTACCGAGGTCCCGGCCTCCGAGGATCCGGGCGTGCTCTCGGTGACGCGGATCTACAACTACTACAAGAAGTTTGGCCACGAAACTCAGGTCATGGGTGCGAGCTTCCGCAACGCGGGCGAGATCGTCGCGCTCGCCGGCTGCGACCTGCTGACCATCGCGCCGAACCTGATCGACGAGCTGAGCGCGACCACGGGCCCGCTACCCCGCCGCCTGGACCCGACGCTGGCGCGCGCCTCGGACGAGGAGCGCATCCCGATGGCCCGCGAGGACTTCGAGCGGATGCACGCCCAGGACGAGATGTCCAACGAGAAGCTGGCCGAGGGGATCGCCAGCTTCTCCAAGGCCATCGTCGAGCTCGAGCTCGCGCTGGCCGAGCGGCTGCGCGCCCTGCGCCCCTCGGCCTGAGAGCTCAGGTCTTCGACGTGGCCTTCAGCGTCCGGCAGAGCCCGACGACGGTGTCGCACACCGCCTCGGCGGTCTCGGGCGGCAGCTGCGCCAGCACGGCGTGGAGCTCGGACAGCGAGCCCCGCACGCGCGGCTTGACGCCGAGGCTGGCGCTGGCCTGAGCGAGCAGCTCGCCGGGCGTGGTCTCGAGCCCGGTGGCGAAGAGGGTGAGCATCTCCAGCGAGGGGCTCCCGCGCGCGCACTCGAGCATCCCGATCCAGGGGACGGAGACGCCGATGCGCTCGGCGAGCGTCTGCTGCGTCAGCCCCAGGCTGCGGCGGCGGGCGCGGATGGCGTCCCCCACGGCCACGTTCATGGCGCGCCAGTCGACGCCGGCGTTCAGGAGGAGCGCGTGGACATGACCTCGGCTGTCATCTCGCGGGGTGGCGCTCTTGGAGACTGTCGTGGCCATCAGGGCACCTGAACATTCGGGCGGTGAACTCCTCCGAGAGTAAGGGAGCGCTCGATCCGGGTCAACCCCGGATCGAGCGAACAGGCCAAAATTTGTCCGCTTTGCTCGAAATAGGACGTTTTACGCCGATCTCTATCCGTGACTCAATGCGCCTTGATCTCGGTCCACGCCGCGTCCAGGGTGGGCGTGAAGTCCCCGAGGTCGCCGATGAACTCGCACTTCGCGACCTGCTCGGCCGTCGGGAAGACCGCCAGATCGGCGATGAGATCCGGCCTGATCTTCGCGCGGGCCTCGAGGTTGGCCGTCGCATAGCCGGTCACGTTCGTCGTGTCGGCCGCGATGTCCGGATCGAGCATGAAGTTCACGAAGGCGTGCGCGAGATCCGGGTTCTTGGACGCCTTCGGGATGACCAGGCTGTCGTAGTAGAGCGAGGCGCCCTCCTTGGGGATGATGTACTTCACCGTCCCGTTCGACTCGCGCGCCACGCGCGCCAGCTCCCCCGAGTAGCCCTGCACCAGCCAGCCGTCTCCGCTCTGGATCTTCCCGGCGAAGTCGCTCGAGTCATAGGCCAGGACGAGGGCCTTCTGCGCGATGAGCTTCGCCTTGGCCTGCTCCACCTGCGCGGGGTCCGTGGTGTTGATGGAGTGACCCAGGGTGCGCAGCGCGGCGCCGAAGGACTCGCGCATGTCGTCGAGCATGACGATCCGCCCCTTGTACTGCTCGTCGAAGAGGGCGGCCCAGGAGTCGATGGGCGCGCTCACCTTGTCCGTGCGGTAGGCGAAGCCGGTAGTGCCCCAGAGGTAGGCGACGTTGTAGCGCGAGCCGCCCGCCTCTTTCAGCCGGTCGAAGGTGGGATCGAGCTTGGAGAGGTTGGGCAGCTTCGCCTCGTCCATGGGCAGCAGCAGCCCCTGGCGGGCGAGCGAGAGGACCATGTAGTCCGAGGGCACGGCGATATCGTACGGCGCCTGGCCCGACTGCAGCTTCTGCTCGATGACCTCGTTGTTGTCGTAGAGGTCGATGTTCACCTTCGCGTTGAACTGCTCCTCGAACTTCTTGATCGCGTCTGGGGAGTGGTAGTTCGTCCAGATGTAGACGTTCAGCTCCTGCTTCGCCGCCGGGGCGCCCTTCGAGGGAGCGGTGGGCTGCTCCTCGCCCCCCGAGCAGGAGGCGAGCGCGAGCGCGAAGCCGAGGCAAGAGAGACGTTTCATCGTGGGTAACCCTCCTCAGGTCCTGGGTCGGGCGTCGGAGCCCATGGCGTTGGCGCGCCGCTCGAGCAGCGCGGAGACGATGACGAGCGCGGTGGTCAGCAGCAGCAGAAGCGTGCAGATCGCGTTGATCTCGGGTGTAACCCGCTTCCTCACCATCGCGTAGATCTGGAGCGGCAAGGTGGTGTTGCCGACCCCCGCCACGAAGCTGGTGATCAGGTAGTCGTCGATGGAGAGCGTCAGCACGAGCAGCGCGCCGCTGGCGACGGCCGGCCAGAGCTGAGGCAGGGTCACGGTCCAGAAGGTGACCCAGGGGGTGGCGCCCAGATCGGCCGCCGCCTCCTCCATCGAGTGGTCCATGCCCGAGAGCCGGGCGCGCACGACGACGACCACGTAGCTGACGCTGAAGATGACGTGAGAGATCCAGACGGTGGCGAAGCCCAGCGAGGCGCCGAGGGCGCCGAAGAGGCCGAGCAGCGAGACCGCCATGACGATCTCGGGGAGGACGACGGGCAGGAGAAAAAGCGGCGTGGAGACGCGCAGAACCCGGCCCCGCGCGCTGCGCAGCCCGAGCGCCGCGGCCGTGCCGAGCAGGGTGCTGGCCAGGGTGGTGGCCAGACCGACCTTGAGGCTGTTCCCGGCGGCCTCCCAGACGGCCGTGTTGTCCATCAGCGCGCGGTACCAGCGCAGGGTCAGCCCGCTCCACACCGCGGTCTGCTCGGCGGAATTGAAGGAGAAGACCACCAGCACCAGGATCGGCGCGTAGAGGAACGCGTAGAGGAACGCGCTCCAGGCATGCAGGAGCAGGCGCGGGAGACGCGGGGTCAAAGCAGGTCCTCCCGGCGGGCGCCGCGGAAGAGCTTCGGCTGAACGGCGAGGATCGCGAAGATGAGGGCGACCAGCAGGAAGGAGACGGCGAAGCCGAAGGGAGGGTTCTTCCCGCCGAAGAACTGATTCTGGATGAGGTTCCCCGCCAGCATCGAGCGGGCGCCACCCAGCATGTCCGAGATGAGGAACTGGCCCACGGAGGGGACGAAGACCAGCACGCAGCCGGCCGCGACGCCGGGCAGGGTGAGCGGCCAGGCCACCTTCCAGAACGTGGTCCAGGGCCTCGCGCCGAGATCGTTGGACGCCTCGAGCAGGGAGCGATCCAGCCGCTCCAGGCTGGCGAAGATGGGCAGGACCATGAAGGGCAGCTCGGCGTAGACCAGGCCGATCAGGACGGCCGGCTCGCTGTAGAGCAGGGAGAGCGGCTCGTCGATGAGGCCGATCTGCAGGAGGAGGCTGTTGATCAGGCCCTCGGTGCGCAGGATCCACACCCATGCGAAGGTGCGCACGACGAAGCTGGTCCAGAACGGCACGACCACGAGCAGCAGGCCGAACATCCGGGCGCGCTGGGGCAGCGCCATCGTCAACCACCAGGCGAGCGGGTAGCCGGCCGCGAGGCAGAGCGCGGTGGTGAGCCCAGCCACCCAGAGGGAGCGCCAGAAGATCTTCAGATAGACCGGCTTGAGGGCGGCCTGATAGTTGGTGAGCAGGTCACCGCTGGTGATGTGCTGCCAGAGGTCCTCGATGGGGGCGAAGCCGCCGTAGGTGCCGCGCAGGCGGAAGCTGTAGACGAAGATCACGAGCAGCGGCAGCAGGAGCCCGGCGGCGAGCACGGTGAGCGTGGGCCAGGCCAGCCAGGAGGGCAGCTCGACCGGGCGGCGATCGCGCATCAGCCGCCCCCGGCGATGAGCACGGCGCGGGACAAGGGGAAGCAGAGGTGTCCGGCCTGACCGGGCTCGAGATCGTCCACGGAGGGTCCGTCACCCTCGTGCTGCAGCGGCGTGCCGGCGGCCTCGAGGGGGGCGGGGCCCAGCCCGCGCACGATCCAGCGCGTGACGGCGCCCTGATAGATGCGCTCTTCCACCTGGACGGGCCAGCTCGCCCAGCCCGGCGCGCTCGTCGCCACGCGGCGGGGGATCAGCGACTCGGGGCGGACCATGACCTGAACGGCCTCGCCGACCTGCCAGCCCGAGCCCTGGCCGCTGAGGGTGAGCGTGGGTCCGCGCTCCAGGGCCACGGTCAGCAGGTCTCCGTCCGCCGCCTCCAGGCGGCCGGGGAGCAGGTTGCTCGCGCCCATGAAGCGCGCCACGAAGGGCGTGCGCGGGCGCTCGTAGACCTCGCGAGAGGGGCCGGCCTGCTCGAGCAGGCCCACGTTCATCACCGCCAGGCGGTCCGACATGGTCAGCGCCTCGGGCTGGTCGTGCGTGACGAAGAGGAAGGTGATCCCGTAGCTTCGCTGGATGTTCTTCAGCTCGACCTGCATCTGCAGGCGAAGCTGGTGATCCAAGGCGCCCAGCGGCTCGTCCAGGAGCAGCACGCGCGGGCGCAACACCAGGGCGCGCGCCAGGGCGACCCGCTGGCGCTGGCCGCCGGAGAGCTGGTTGGGCTGGCGGCCGGCGAAGCCCTCCAGCCGGACGCTGGAGAGGGCCTCCTCGACGCGACGGCGGATCTCCGGCTCGGCCACCTTCTGTCTGTGCAGGCCGAAGGCCACGTTCTCGTGAACGCTCATGTGGGGGAAGAGCGCGTAGTGCTGAAAGACCGTGTTCACGGGCCGCCGGTGGGGCGGCAGCGGGGCGATGTCCTCGCCGTCGAGGAGGATGCGCCCGCTGTCCGGCCGCTCGAAGCCCGCGATCATGCGCAGCAGCGTCGTCTTCCCGCAGCCGGAGGGCCCGAGGAGCGAGAAGAACTCGCCCGCGTAGATGTCCAGGCTGAGGTCGTTGACGGCGACCTGCGCGCCAAAACGTTTGACGACGTGATCCACCCGCAGAAGAACCTTGCGGTCGTGTGCTTCGGTCGAGCCAGCCAACGACGTGCTCCGTCGCGCTCGGGGGCAGCGCCAGGCGAAGGTTGGCGCACGGAACATGCGCCGCTTCATCCTATGCCACGACGTCGCCAAAGGAAAGGCGGGCGGAGAGAGCGCGAGATTTGCGAGCACCCCCTGGGGACGATACGACCAGCATGGGACGAGGAGCTTTCCGTGGGAACGCCAGATCGTGAGGGCCGTGCAGAGGGAACGTCCGTACAGAGCGCGGGCGCCATCTTCGAGCGTTGCGTGACGGAGCTGGTCCGTCTGGCGCCAGACGACGTCGTGGGCGTCTATGGCCCCGAGAGCATGCACTGGACGGTGTTCCGCGAGCCCATCCTGGCCATCGGCGGGCTGCGCGCCATCGCGCTTCAGGTGGCGCACCCCATGGTGGCGGCGGGCGTAGCGACGAACAGCAACTACCGCAACGACGTCATCGGGCGCGCCCGACGCACCTTCGTGGCCATGTACGAGCTGGTCTTCGGGACGCGAACGGAGGCCCTGGACGCCAGCATGCGCGTGCACGCGCTGCATCGTCGCGTGGCGGCCGTCACGCCGAAGGTCGGCACCGGGCGCTGGGGCGGCGAGCCGGTGCGCGCCCTGGACCCGCGCCTGCTCAACTGGGTCCTCAGCACCTGCCTGGAGACCAGCGTGCAGGTCTTCGAGACCTTCGTCCGCCCGATGAGCCTCGCCGAGAAGCAGGCCTACTACCAGGAGTCCATGCGCATGGGGCTCCAGTTCGGGCTGCTGCCCGAGCACCGCCCACCCGACTGGGAGCGCTTCCAGATCTGGTACCAGGGGATGCTTGGCGGCGACGAGCTCATCGCCTCGGAGCTCGCGCAGGAGGTCATCCACGACCTCTTCAACAACGTGGTCACGCGCGGCCCGCTCGACGAGCTGATCACGTCGGCGCTCCTGCCCGAGCGGTGGCGCGACGCCTACAAGCTGCGCTTCGGCCCGAACGATCAACGCGCCTGGCGCGCGCTGGTGCTCGGCCTCCGCGCCGCGCGCGCCGCGGTCCCTGCGCCCTACCGCTACGTCGTGGC
>CAZKWG010000517.1:0-6115 GCA_964556105.1 uncultured Enterobacterales bacterium
GAGCATCGCCCCGGCCTCGTCCATGAGGCGGGTGAAGAGGTCGTGCGTCTCGTCGTCGACGATCCCCTCCTGGTGATCGACGCAGCCGTCCAGGGTCAGGTTGAGGGAGAAGGTCAGGAGTCCCATGCTGGAGCGCCTAACCGATCCGCGGACGCGCACGACCCCGCGCCGAGAGCCCCCGCGCCGAGAGCCCCAGCGCCGCGAGGCCCAGCGCCAGCGAGAGCACAGAGGCGCCCTCGCCGCCGCTCGCGCACCCGCAGGTGGTCGGCTTGGGAGCGCTCATCGGGTCTCCCGCGTCGGGGACCGTGTCCAGACCGCCCGTCGCGCCGCTGTCAGCGCCCCCCGCGCTGTCCGCAGCGGTCTCCCCGGCCCCCGAGTCCACCACGACCGACGTGTCCCCCGTCTCCGCGGGCTCGCCCCCAGCGCCCGTCGTGAAGCTCCAGGGCCCGCCCGCGGTGGTCTCCGACCCGTCGCTCAGCTCCACGCGCCACTCGTAGCTGGCGTCGGCGGAGAGGCCCTCCCAGGTCAGCGCGGCCACGCCGTCCACGGCCGCGCGGGCGCCGAGGGCCTGCCAGCCGGCGGGGTTGGGGTCCCAGGGGAGCGTGAACGCGCTGTCCTCGTCCTCCTCCCCGATCCCCAGCGCCGGCGACCAGGTCGAGACCGAGAGGGTCCCCGCCGTGGGCGAGAACGAGAGGAGCCGCAGCCAGCCGTCGCCGCCGCCGCTGCGGCTCTGGTAGTCGGAGAGCAGCGTGTGCACCGTGCGCAGCGCGGTGTCCTCCCGGCGGGCCTCGGCGGAGACATGGCCGGCCAGCATCAGGAAGAGGCCCTCGTGGTCGCTGAGCGCGTCGTAGACGCTCTGACCCTGCGTGGAGAAGGTGCCGCTGGAGCTCAACAGGTAGTGAGAGACGACGATGGCGTGGCGCTCCGGGTAGCGGCTCAGGACCGCGTCGGCCCAGGCCAGGACGTCCGGGTCGGGGCTCGTGTCGTACTCGAAGTAGATCACGATGAACGCGGCTCCGCCGGCCTCGAAGAGATCGTAGTGATTGTCGTTGTTGTCCCCGTAATGCCCGCCGTACCAGCTCGTCCCGGCGAAGCGGTCCGACCCAAAGAAGCTGTTGTAGTAGGTCGTGGTCCCCTCCGGATCTCCCATGGGACTCTGGTCGTGGTTCCCGACGGCGATGCCGTAGGGGAGCCCGCCGGCCGGCAGCGCGTAGGGCGACCGCCCCTCCTCGAAGTAGGAGAAGGCGGCGTCGGCCACCAGCCACTCGTCGGGCTCGTCGTCGCCGTTCTCCACGCAGTCGCCGAGCTGCGCGACATAGGCGATGTTCAGGGCGTCTATCTGCTCGACGACCCAGGAGGTCTGGACCCCGAACGTCTCCGTGCTGCCGCCCGAGCAGCCGCACGCGTAGAACTGCGTGTCGGGCAGCGCGACCAGCGTGAAGTCCTCGCCCGGCGCGACCCGCGGGCGACCGTAGAAGGTCGCCGTGAGGGCGTCACCGTCCGGATCGGAGACGGCGACGGAGAGCTCCACGGCCAGCGCGAGGTCGGTGGCCCCGTCGGCGGGGGCGCGAAGGGCGGGGGCGTCGGGCGCGCCGGCGCGCGCTGCGAGGACGAGCAGGTGCGCGAGCATCTGGGCTCCGTGGCCGTCCGAGGCCTGCTGGGCTAGGAGAGGAGATGGTATGGGTATTCCTTCGGCACGGCGAGAGCACGGCCAACGCAGGCGGCACGCTCGCCGGATGGGAGGACGTCCCGCTGACGCCGCTGGGCGAGCAGCAGGCGCGCGCCGCGGGCGCACAGATCCTGGGCCTGGAGCTCGCGCGCGTGGTCACCAGCGATCTGGAGCGCGCCCTGCGCACGGCGGAGCTGGTCCTGGGCGTGTGGAGCGCGGGGCGGGCGACGCGGCCGCCGATCATCGCCACGCCCTCGCTTCGGGAGCGTCACCTCGGCGCCTGGAGCGGCCTCTCCCTCGCCGAGCTCCGCGCGGATGGGCGAAACGAGACCCTCTTCGGCTGGGACACGCGCCCGCCGGAGGGGGAGAGCCACCTGGACCTCGCCCGACGCTCGCTCCGCGCGCTCGCCTCCCTCGACGAGGACCTGCCCACGCTCTTCGTCAGTCACGGCGGCCTTTTGCGCACGTTGTTCGGGCTGCTGGACGGCACGCCCCGCGATCAAATCGGCCGCAACCGGATCCCCAACGCCGTCCCCGTCTCGCGCGAGATCGCGCCGGGAACCTGGGCTCGGCTGAGGGCGGAGCTGGGCGAGGCCCCCTCCGTGAAAGACCACGGCCCTTGCGCGTGAGGCGCGCGTCTGGCTCTCATTCGATCATCCACCAAGGGAGGTTCTTCATGAAGCGCTTTCTTCTCGCTCTCGCTCTCGCTGTTCTCCCCTCGGCTGCCCAGGCGGGCGTCGGTGTGACGTGGTTCACCGGCGCCGACGGCGGCGCCAAGGGCTTCTTCACCTCGGGCTCGAGCCTGCCCACGCTCGACTTCCACATGGAGAAGTACGTCATTCAGGTTCACGCCCTCGACCTCGTCCGCGGGGTCATCGGCGAGCAGCTCTACCTGGGCGGCGACTTCTACATGACGACCCGTCGTCTGAAGGTCAACGAGGACATCGGCGGCGTCATCCAGCCGGGCGGCAGCCTGGACATCGCCACGAACTTCGACTTCGACCCGCTGAACCTGGGCGTCATGGGCAAGGTGCGCATGGGCGCCCAGACCCAGAAGGGCATGGGCTTCGGCATCTACGTGGTCCCCGGCATCGGCTTCGGCCTCGCCGGTGACGAGACGGACGTGCTCTTCAGCGGTCAGCTCCAGATCAGCACCTGGACCAACAAGTAGCAGGTTAAGCGTAGGGCCTTCCTCGGGAGGGTCCGATGTCCCTCGTTCTCGCCAGCGGATCCCCGCGCCGGAGACAGCTCCTCGCGACCGCTGGCATCCCACTTCGCGCCGTGCGCCCTCCCGATATCCCCGAGGTGCGCGCGCACGGCGAGCGACCGGTCGCCTATGCCCGACGGCTCGCGCTGGAGAAGTCCAGCGCCGTGGACGCGCCCGGCTCCTGGGTGCTGGGCGCCGACACCGTCGTCCACATCGGCGACGAGATCTACGAGAAGCCGCTGGACGAGGCCGACGCCGCCCGCATCCTGGGCGAGCTGTCCGGTCGCTGGCACCGCGTCACCACCGCCTGGTGCCTGCGCTGGGGGGGCGGTCCCCTCCCCTCCCCTGGGCCTGCGCGCCGCCTGGGTCACGTCACGACGCGGGTGCGCTTCCGCGCGCTCACGCCCGAGACCATCGCCCACTATGTCGCCAGCGGTGAAGGCAAGGACAAAGCCGGCTCCTATGGCATCCAGGAGCGGGGCGTCATGCTGATCGACCGCGTGGTGGGCAGCTTCACCTGCGTGGTCGGCCTGCCCATGACGCCGGTGCTGGACGCGCTGCAGAAGGTGGGCATCGCGCCTGTGTTTCCCGAGGAGTCTTCGTCGTGAGCATCGCCCAGAACCTCTCCGAGATCCGCGCCCGTCTGGAGGCCGCCGCGCGCGCCGCCGGGCGCGACCCGGCCAGCGTGACCCTCGTCGCCGTCTCGAAGACCTTCCCGGCGGAGGCGATCCGCGAGGCCATGGATCAGGGCCAGACCCTCTTCGGGGAGAGCCGCGCCCAGGAGCTGCGCGACAAGACCGAGCCCGTCGGCCCCGGCGCGCGCTGGCACTTCATCGGCTCGCTGCAGCGCAACAAGGTCAAGTACGTGGTCGGGCGCGTGGAGATGGTGCAGAGCGTGGACAGCCTGGAGCTGGCACGCGAGCTGGACGCCCGCGTGCGCGCCACCGACGGCGGCGGCGGCCCGAACCCGCTGCCCGTGCTGCTGGAGGTCCACCTGGGCGGCGAGGAGACCAAGCACGGCGTCGAGCCCGAGCAGGTCCTGGCGCTGGCGCGCGAGGTGCAGAGGCTCCCGGGCCTCGCGCTGCGCGGGCTGATGACCATCCCGCCCTGGCAGGAGGACCCGGAGGACGCCGGGCCGGCCTTCGAGCGCCTCGCCGCCCTCGCCGCCGAGGGGCGAGCGGAGGGGCTGCCGCTGACGGAGCTGTCGATGGGGATGTCCCATGACTTCGAGGTCGCCATCCGCCACGGCGCGACCTTCGTGCGCGTGGGCACGGCGATCTTCGGCGCGCGCTGAGATGGCGGCCGGAGGCTCCATGGAGACGGTGGCGCTGGCGGGCCTGGACGGCGAAGAGGCCCAGGCGCTCGTGCGGGCGACCCTGGTGGCGCTGCAGGACGCCCTGCGCAAGGCGATGGCCACCGGGCCGGCCGCCGCCGAAGACGCCTCCTTCTGGGCTGACCTCGACCGCGCCTACGCCGCCTACGACGGCTGGATCGCCCTGGTCGCCCGCCAGAACCCGCTCTCCTGCGCCCGCGGCTGCACCGCCTGCTGCCACGACAACCCTCACGGAGTCGCCGGGGTGGAGCTGGCGCGGCTGCGGCGCCGGCTGCGTCAGGACGGGCTCGACCAGACCCTGGCGCCCGCGTTCACCGAGGCGGCGCGCGCCTTCGCCGCCCTCGCCAGCCAGGAGGGCGGCGCGGAGGCCATGCGCCACCAGCGCGCGCGACGCCGCCCCTGCCCTCTGCTCGGCCCGGGAGGAGACTGCCGCGCTTACGCCCAGCGCCCGGTCGCCTGCCGCATGTTCCACGCGCTCACGCCCGCCTCCTGGTGCGACCCCGCCCACCCGGACTTCGCGCGCCGCCAGAACCCGAACCTCCTGCCGCCGCTGGTCTGCCGCCAGATCCTGGGCGCGATCAGCCGCTGCCTGGGTCTGCCGGCGCAGGCGACGCTGTGGGAGGGGATGGCGGCGGAGGGGATGGCGCCGGGCTGAGCCGCTCCACGCCCAGCGCCTCGAGCCCGGGGTCCTCGAGCCCCGCCTCCAGCGCGGCGATCCGGTCCAGGATCGGCGCGAGACCGACGTTGCGCTGCACCTGCTTGCCCTCCAGGCCCCAGAGCAGAAAGGAGAGGTGCGCGGGGTTGGCGGGGTACCAGCTCAGCCCCTCGCCCTGCCAGGCGCGGACCCGCCAGCGCCGCCCGCTGTCCAGATCGAGGATGAGCACCTCCGGGGGCGTGACGGTGCGCGGGGCGCTCTCGGGCAGGCGCTCCAGCCAGCGCGCGTCGCGCTCGGCCTCGCGGGCGCGGAGCTCAGGGGCGCTCTCGTCGCCCCAGGGCGTCTGGTTGTAGGCGGAGATGGGCTCGCCAGGGAGCTCGAAGGCGACGTGGCGGCCGTCCGGGTGAGGCAGCGCGCGCGTCGCGCCCGGGACGCTGACCAGGAGCTCACCGCCCTGCGCCTCAGAGACGTGGGCGCCCTCGCCGTCGGCCCAGCCGACCAGACCGCCATCGACCCGCAGCGCGCGCAGCGAGGCCGTCAACCAGGGCCAGGCCGGCGCGACGCTGCCGTCCCGGCTGACCAGGTGCGGGCGGCGCGCGCCCGCGGCGTCCGCGGCGGTGACCAGCAGGCGATCGCCCAGGGGCTGCAGATCGTCGAGATCGGTCAGCGGCACGGTGACCACGTCATAGGTGTTCGCCCGCAGGTCCGCCGTCGCCAGACGCGCGCCCGCGGCGCCCTCCAGCGGGCGGAGCGGCAGGGCCAGCAGCCCCGGCCCCAGCCAGGCCGGCAGGGCGGTGGGCGCCTCCCCCGGCACGGTGACGATCTGCTTGTTGACGCCGTCCAGCACGTAGACGCCGTCCGCCAGACGGAAGACCAGCAGGCGCCCATCGGGGGACCAGCTCCCGCCCAGGAAGCGGTTGGAGCCGCAGGCGGCGAAGGCGAGCTGCACGCGCTGACGGGCGGCGAGCGCACGAATCTCCTGCGCGTCGCAGCCCGCGAACGCCGCGGCGGCGTTCTCCGACAGCTCGGCGCCCGCAGGGTCGGGCTGCCTGCAGGCGCAGAGCCCGAGCCACAGCCAGGCCCAGCGCATCGCGATCAGCCCTGCTCGTCCAGCATGGTGAGCCAGCGATCGCGCTCCACCTCGAAGCGCGCCAGCTCCTCGGCCGGCAGCGGCTCGATGCGCGGAAGCTCCAGCGAGAGTGGATTTACGTATCGATCATTCACCCAGAACTGGAAATGGAGGTGCGGGCC
>CAZKWG010000518.1:0-6114 GCA_964556105.1 uncultured Enterobacterales bacterium
GCAGGCTGGCTATGACCTCGAGGCCATCGCCCAGGGCCTCGCCGAGGTGGTAGACGAACACTACCTGCACTACCGGATCCGGTCGACGGCCTATCTGGGGGACAAGCTGGTCAACGCCGGGGTGCCCATCCTCGAGCCACCCGGCGGACACGCCATCTACCTGGACGCGCGCGCGCTGCTGCCGCGGGTGCCGCCGCTCCAGTACCCCGGCCTCGCCCTGGCCAACGCGCTCTACGTCGAGGGCGGCGTGCGCGGCTGCGAGATCGGCACCGTCATGTTCGGCATGCACCCCGACGGCAGCGAGACCCCCGCGGCGATGGACCTGGTGCGGCTGGCCATCCCGCGCCGCGTCTACACCCAGTCGCACATCGACTACGTCGCCGAGGTGGTCATCGCCGTCGCCCGCCACGCCGAGGCCCTGCCCGGCTACCGCGTGGTCCACGCCCCGCGGGCGTTGCGGCACTTCACCGCCAGCTTCGAGCCGATCCCGCGCTGATCGCCGGTCGGGACCGGATCAGGCCCGTCCCATCACCTTGGCGAACCACCAGCGCAGGCCCACCAGCAGGAAGCGGGGATCCTTCATGAATTCCGGCGGTTTGCCCTCGAACGCGTGCCCGATGAATTGAAAGATCCAGCCCAGCACGAACAGGCCCAGCGCGAGCTGCCAGGGCACGAGCCCCAGCGCGGCCAGCGGCGCCAGCGCCACCGAGATCGCCACCGTGGGGATGCCGACCGTGTGCGTGGCGCGGTTCATCGGGTGGGTGTGGCTCTGCGCGTACTCAGCGATCCAGCTCTCCCAGCTTCGTCCTCCCATCATGGCGCGGCGATCTCCTGTTCGGTCTGAAGGTCCTCGTAGATCTCGTCTACCGGCAGCGTGATCTCCAGCGCCGGCAGGGGGACGTGGCCGCCCGTCTCGTGGACCGTGAGCACCCAGGAGCTGTCGGCGCCGCGGGTGTACAGCTCGACGCGCTTCGGGTCCGCGTTGACCAGCAGGAAGTAGCGCAGCGTGGGGATCTGCCGGTAGTGGGCGAACTTCGCGCCACGGTCCCAGGCCTCGGTGCTCTCGGAGAGGACCTCGACCAGCAGGATGGGGTTGGTGGCGGCGTGGGGGCGACCGGGCAGGGTCAACGGCGGGCCGCAGATGACGCTGAGGTCAGGGTAGGTGCTGAGGCCGGTCTCGGGGATGTGGATCTTGTAGTCGGCGTCATAGGGGCGGCATGGGCGGCCCCGCAGGGCGTAGCGGAAGAAGGCCGCGAGGTTTGTCTTCAGCTCGGAGTGCCTTGCTCCCTCCTCGGGGATCGAGCTCACCCCGGGGCGCTGGCGCTTCGGGGCGGGCAGGTGCTCGGCGAGGGATGCGATCAGGGGGACTCCAGAGACAGGTTGAATCCACTTCTATCACAGATTCGTAGATGCTTCTTTGCGGGAAGCGGAAGAACGTCGCCGCCGTTATGCTGCACCGCAACAAAAATTCATTGACGCACTGCAGCATGGCGAATACCTTGGGGGCAGACGGTCGGCGCATCATCCCGACTGAGGAGGCTCCCCATGCAGATCCCCACCATGACCGAGATGACCCAGAGCTTCAACGCCGCTTACGCCGCGCAGAACGAGCGCGCCCTCGCCGCCGGTCGCCAGCTCACCGACTGGCAGCTCGCCCAGGCCCGGGCGCTGGAGACCAGCACGAAGACGGCCGTCCAGCTCTCCTTCTCCGCCATGGAGCAGGCGATCTCGGCCAGCTACGAGATGAACCGCCTCTTCTTCGCCGCCTTCGCCCCGCCGAAGGCCGAGGAGAAGGCCCAGGCTTGACGGCTCTGCTGCGTCGCAATATCTTTATGCTGCGCTACAGCTAAGGAACGCCCGATGTCTACCGCTCGCCCCACGCCGAACCCCTTCCCCGACATGAGCCAGCTCTCCGGCGACCTGTATCGCCAGTGGGAGAAGGCGATGAGCTCCTGGTGGGACCAGGTGGTGGACAGCCCCGCCTTCCTGGGCGGGATGTCCAAGCAGGTCGGCGCGATGGCCGAGGCGCGCGGCAAGTACGAGGAGGCGATGGACGACACGCTGGAGCGGATGCACCTGCCCACGCGCACTGACATCGTCCGCCTGACCCGCGTCTGCACGCTCCTGGAGGAGCGCCTGCTGGCCCAGGAGGACCTGATCCTCTCGCTGCAGGATCGCCTGGAGGGCATGGAGCGCGAGGTGGTCCAGGCCCGGGTCGAGGCCGCCGAGGCGCGGCTGGAGGCGCGGGAGCGCGCGGAGGGCGCGACGCAGAGTGACGCTGTAACGTCGGAGACTCCGGAGTCGAAGGGCCCGGCCCGCCGCCGCAAGGGTGCCGCATGATCCGCGCCGCCGAGCGGACCGCGGAGTTTGTCCGCACCCTGGCCGGCGAGCCAGCGAAGAACGCGAAGACCGGCCAGACCCCGTTCGAGATCGTCTTCCGCCAGAACAAGGCCAGCGTCCACTACTACCCTCCCCAGGGCGAGGTCGTGCGCGCGCCCGTCTTCGTCGTCATGCCGCTGATCAACAACTGGCGGATCTGGGACCTGCTCCCCGGCCGCTCGGTGGTCGAGGCGCTGATCGCCGCGGGCGCGCCGGTCTACCTGCTCGACTGGGGGCGCCCGGGGCCGGAGGACGCCGAGGTCACGGTCTCTGACCTGATCGACGGCTTGCTGCGTCGCAGCATGGATCGCGCCCGCCGCCACGCCGCGCGCCAGCCCTGGGCCGCGCGCCTGCCCGCCGGCCCGCCGATGGACGCCGTCGGCTACTGCGTGGGCGGCACCTTCCTGGCCATCTTCCTGAGCCGCCACCCCGAGATGGCCCGCCGCGCCGCCTTCGTCGCCACGCCCATCGACTTTCACAAGGCGGGCAAGCTGGGCACCTGGGTGCGGGCGGAGAACCTGCCCCTGGACCAGCTCGTGGACAACCTGGGCAACTACCCCGGCCACCTGATCAAGGGCGGCTTCACCACGCTCAAGCCCACGGGCGAGCTCTCCAAGTTCGTCAGCCTGTGGGAGCGCGGCGAGGACGAGAAGTTCAAGGAGCTCTGGGCGGCGATGGAGCAGTGGAACAACGACTCCATCGACTTCCCCGGCGAGGCCTACCGCGAGTACGTGCGCGCCTGCTACTTCGAGAACCGCCTGCTGGCGGGGGGCTGGAGCCTGGCGGGTCGGCCGGTGACGCTGAAGCGGGCGACCATGCCCGCCCTGGCCATCGCCGCCACCAAGGACCACATCGTCCCGCCGGACAGCGCGTTCGCTCTGGCGCAGGTCTGGGGCGGCCCCGTCGAGACCACCCTGGTGGACGGCGGCCACGTCGGCATGTGCGTGGCCCGCGGTCTGCCCGCCGCGCTGGTGCGCTGGGTCGAGCAGGCCGCCCCCGAGAAAGCAGGATGAAGCTGGGTCCGACGATGCCCTGGCTTCAGGGAGCGCCCGATCCACTGGGCGTCTGGGACGCCCTGCTCGCGCAGCTCGGCGGCCCGGAGACGGTGGCGAAGGTGCGCCGCGGCATGTGGATCCACGCCACCACGCCCCGCCCGCCGGTGGGCCTGACCCCGCACGAGGTGGTCCACCGCCAGAACAAGCTGGTGCTGCGCCACTACCCGGCCCAGGGCGCCCGCCGCGCGCGCGCTCCGCTGGTCGTCGTGCCCAGCCTGATCAACCGCGCCTACATCTGCGATCTCGAGCCGGATCGCAGCCTGGTCGGCGGTCTGGCGGCCCTGGGCCAGCCGGTCTACCTGGTGGACTGGGGCGTCGCGGGGCCTGAGGACAGCGAGCAGAGCGTCGCCGACGTGATGGCCATGCTGCATCGCAGCATCGACCGCGCCTGCCGGCACGCCGGCGCGCCGACGGCCAACGTCTTCGGCTACTGCCAGGGCGGCACCCTGGCGGCGATGGCGGCGGCCCTGGACGGCGCGCGCTTCGGCAGCCTGGCCGTGCTCAACGCCCCGGTGCGCTTCGCCGATGGCGGACGCTTCCGCCGCTTCGTCGAGCCGGGCAACCTCAGCGTGGACGACATCGTCGGCTCCGACGGCATGGTCAGCCCGGATCTGATGGCGCTCTCCTTCCGCATGCTCGATCCGATGGGCAACTGGACCAAATTCCTCGGCATCGAGGCGGCCAGCCACGACCCCGTCGCCCTGCGCCGGACCCTGGCCCGCGAGCGCTGGCTCGAGGAGAACGTGCCCATGCCCGGCGCCTTCGCCCGCGAGTTCATCCGCTGCGCCTACCAGGAGGACCGCCTGCTCGGCGGCACCTGGGAGATCGGGGGGCGCCCCGTGCGCCTCTCGGCCATCCACGCCCCCCTGCTGGCCGTGGTCTGTCTGCGGGACGCGATCAGCCCGGCGGCGGCGTGTGTGCCGATCATGGAGGCGGTGAGCAGCCCCGACCGCGAGCTGGCCAACCTGGAGGCCGGCCACATCGGCGTCGTCGTCGGCGGGGCGGGGCCGAAGCTCTTCTATCCGCTGCTGGACCGCTGGTTCCGCGCGCATGGGGCGGGAGGTGCCGCGTGAGGGCGACGAGCAGCTGGCTGGACACCCACGCGCGCTTCCGACCGGACGCGGAGGCGGTCTACGATGTCGGCACAGGTCGGCGTTACACCTATGGTACACTGAGGCTCGAGGCGAGGGCCTGGGCGCGCCGGCTGCTCGCGCTGGGCGTGCAGCCCGGCGACCGCGTGGGCGTGCTGGCCTACAACCGGGCGGAGACCTTCGCCCTGCTCTTCGCCTGCGCCGACCTGGGCGCCATCCTCTTCCCGATGAACTGGCGCCTCTCGCGCGCCGAGCTGGACTGGCAGATCGCCGACTGCTCCCCGCGGGTGATGCTGGTGGACCGCGCCCACCGGGAGCTGCTGCCAGAGGGCCTCGACCTGGACCTGGGCCCCGAGATCGAGCTGGACGAGGCGGACGAGGCGGATATCGGGCCGGGCAGCCAGCTAGGTGATCCCTGGATGATCATGTACACCTCGGGCTCCACCGGGCGGCCCAAGGGCGCGATGCTCACCCACGCTCAGCTCCACTGGAACGCGCTGAACACCATCCTCGCCTGCGATCTGGGGCCCGACAGCAGCACGCTGACGTTCACGCCCATGTTTCACACGGGCGGGATGAACTGCCTGAGCACGCCCATGCTGCATCGCGGCGGACGGGTGGTGCTCACGCCGGGGCTGGACCCGGGCCAGGCCCTCGCGCTCATCGCCAGCGAGCGCATCACCCACCTGATGGGCGTGCCGACCATCTTCCGAATGCTGGCGGATCACGCGGACTTCGCGCGCACGGACCTGTCCTCGGTCAAGGACGCCCTCTGCGGCGGCGCCTCGCTGCCCCTGCCCCTGCTCGAGGAGTACCTGGACCGCGGGCTGCCGCTGCGTCAGGGCTTCGGGCTTACCGAGGTCGGCCCCAACTGCTTCTCCACCCCGCCGCACGAGGTGCGCCGCAAGCTGGGCTGCGTGGGGCTGCCCATCCACCACATCGCGATGCGCCTGCTTCGTCCGGATGGATCGGAGTGCGGGGTCGATGAGTCCGGCGAGCTGGTGCTGGGCGGGCCGGTGGTCTTCGGCGGCTACTGGAACCACCCGGAGGAGACACGGAAGGTGCTGGAGAGCGGCTGGTTTCACACCGGCGACGTGCTGAGCCGCGACGCGGAGGGCTTCTACACGGTGCGCGGCCGCATCAAGGAGATGTTCATCTCCGGCGGCGAGAACGTGTACCCCGCCGAGGTCGAGGCGGCGCTGACGAGCTGCCCGGGTGTGGCGTTGGCGGCGGTGATCGGCGTGCCGGACCCGCGCTGGGGCGAGGTGGGGGTGGCATTCCTGGAGCCCCTGCCCGACGCGCATCTGGACGAGGCCACCCTGCGCGCCTTCATCGACGGCCGGCTGGCCCGCTTCAAGATCCCGAAACGTTATGTCATCGAGGCGGCGCTGCCGCGGACGGCGTCCGGCAAGATCGACAAGCCGGCGCTGAAGCAGCGCGCCAGCACCTGAATCGTGCAGCGAGGAGGAGACGTCATGCGGTGGTTCATCCTGGGCAGCCTGCTCTCGGCCTGCAGGCCGGACGACGTAAAGAACGAGACGGGCGAGACGGGCGAGACGGGCGAGACGGGCGAGACGGGCGAGACGGGC
>CAZKWG010000519.1:0-6081 GCA_964556105.1 uncultured Enterobacterales bacterium
CCTCGCTGGCGCTGGACGATGCCGGCCGCGCGCGCGCCCTGAGGCCCCGCGTCGAGGCTGGTCGCTCGGGGCCTGAGCGGCTACGGCTGAAGCGCACCCGGAGGCTGGCCGTGACCGAGACCGATCTGCGCATCCAGGACCGCGACGGCGTCCGCTGGATCACCCTCAACCGTCCGCAGACCAAGAACGCGCTGACCGTGCCCATCGTGGCGCGGCTGGCGGCGGCCTTCGCCGAGGCCGCCGACCCGGCGGTGCGCGTGGTGGTGGTCAGCGGCGAGGGCGGCGCCTTCTGCTCGGGGCTGGACCTGAAGGCGGCGATGATGGAGCCGCTCGATCCGGAGGTGTCCATCGGACATTTCCACGATCTGGCGCGCAACCTGCGCAGTCTGCTCAAGCCGACCATCGCCGCGATGGACGGGGCGGCGGCCGGCTTCGGGGCGGACATGGCGCTGGCCTGCGATCTGCGCATCGGCAGCGAGCGGGCCAGCCTGGGCGAGCGCTTCGTGCGCATCGGCCTGATGCCTGACGGCGGCGGGACCTTCTACCTCCCGCGCCTGGTCGGCACGGGCAAGGCGATGGAGCTGCTCTACGAGGGCCGCATGGTGGACGCCGCGGAGGCGCTCGAGCTCGGGCTGCTCAACCGCGTCCTGCCCAGCGAGGGCTTCGCCGAGGCCGTCCACGCCTACGCCGCCGAGCTGGCCAAGGGCCCGCCGCTCTCGTACGCGGGGATCAAGGCCTCTGTGCTGGCCACCCAGCGCGACTTCGACGTGGCGCTGGCCGCCGAGCGCGAGGGGCAGCTCAGGCTCGTGCTGAGCGAGGACTTCGCCGAGGGGGTGCAGGCCTTCCTGACCCGCCGCCCGCCCGAGTTCCGCGGGCGCTGAACCCTGGCGCCGTTCGCGTGCTACAAAGAGCAGACATGATTCACGCGGGCGATCGGATCGGAGACTGGATCATCGTGCAGCCCCTCGGCGCGGGCGGCATGGGGTCGATCTTCCTCGCGCGCAGCGTGCTGTCGGATCGCGTGCGAGCGGCCTGCAAGGTCATGCATGCGCGAGATGGCGTCGCCACGCGCGAGCGCTTCATCCGCGAGGTCGACACCCTGGCCTCGCTGAACCACCCCGCCGTGGTGCGCGTGTTGAGCGGGGGCGACGATCCGGCGCGGGGTCTGCTCTACCTGTTCATGGAGTACCTGGAGGGCGAGGACCTGCGCAGCCGGCTCTCCCGTGGGCCGCTCTCGATGTCCGAGGCCTACAACGTCTTTCGGCAGATCGGCAGCGGGCTGCAGCACGCGCACCAGAAGGGCGTGACCCACCGCGATCTCAAGCCGGCCAACATCATGTTGGGCACGGACGGCTCGGCGCGCCTGGTGGACTTCGGCATCGCCGCCGCCGAGGGTCGCACCAGCCTGACCCGCGAGGGCACGCTGCCCGGCACGCTGCCCTATATCGACCCTACGGCGTTCTCCGGGGAGAAGCCTGACTTCAAGCTGGCGGACATCTACGCGCTGGGGCTCGTGCTCTGGGAGAGCCTGAGCGGGCGCATGGCCTTTCCCGAGGAGAGCGACAGCAGCGCGGGTCAGCAGATGGTCCGCATGATGCGGATGAAGATGGAGAGCGAGGCCTTCGATCCTGGGCCCGGCTTCCCCGATCCGCTGCGTCGCCTCGTGATGCGCGCCACCGAGCCGGAGACGGACAAGCGTCTGGGCAGCATGGACGAGTTCCTGGCCCAGCTCGTCGCCAGCTTCACCGGGCGGCCGGAGATCTCGGCGCAGAGCACGGGCGAGGCCGTCAAGGTGATCCCGGTGGTCGGCGGCGGCGGCGCGAGCGGCAAGGGCTTCGGTGGGCCCGCGTCGGTGGCCGAGCTCTGGCGACCGAAGGGCCCGGCCACCGGATCGCAGAGCCTGTCGCAGACCAGCCCCAGCGAGGGACCCAGCGCGGGCCCCGCCAGCGGCGTGGCGGTGACGCAGACCATCCCGATGAGCGCCGGCCACGCGGTGCCGGTCACGCCCGCCGAGCCGAAGCCCGCCGAGCCGAAGCCCGCCGAGCCGAAGCCCGCCAGCGCCACGCAGGGTGCTGGCGGGAAGCCCCCTCCCCCGCCGCCGCTGACCGGCCCCCGCACCAGCCCGACCGGCGTCGTGAGCACCTCGTCAGGGGGGCGCTCCTGGGTGCTGGTCCTGGGCGCCATGCTGGCGCTGATGAGCTGCGCGGGCGTCGGCGTGTTCGCGGTCGTCCTGAGCAGCCTGGGCGGCGAGGACAGCGGCGGAGACGTGATCATCGAGAATGGAGACAACAACGCCGTCTTCAACCCGTTTCAGGTGGACGTGAACATCCCGAACCCGGTAGTCACGACCATGAGCACCGACGCCTCGGCCGCCGCGGACACGGCGCGCATGGGCGAGCGCAAGACCTTCGGCCCCTACAAGCTCACGGTGGAGAAGGTCCGGCGCAAGAAGCAGCTCAGCCACGAGGTCTTCCGCCACAGCGCGCCCGACGGCTGGGACCTGCTCCTGGTGGCCTTGACCCTGGAGAACACCTCGCCCGGCGAGGTCTCGCTGATGAGCCCCTTCGCCCTCATCGACTACCACCCCTACCAGTTCAGCCAGAGCGTGGCCTGTCAGCTCGCCCTGGAGGACGGCCTCGAGTCCATCCTGAGCGTGCCCGGCCGCGGGAAGGTCAAGGGCGAGGTCTGCTTCGAGGTGGCCAGCGACGCCACCGGCCTCAAGCTGCGCTTCCAGCCGGACATGATGAACACCAGCTGGAACCTTATTGTGGCGCTGGATCGCTGAGCGTCTGGCCTCGCCGGTCTCGGTCGGCGACGCCACCGGGGTGAACTGGGTGATCGACAGGTAGAGCAGGCTGCCGTTGCCGTACTTCGCCGGGTAGAGGAACTCCGCGCCGGCGTTGCGGGCGACGCGGGCGGCGATCTGCTCGGCGACGGCGTCGTTGATGTTCACCTGGTACTCGGGCAGGCCGTCGGGGCGCTCCAGGGTCGGCACGCCCGCCTCCTTGAAGTGGGGCAGGGCCTCTGCCCAGGCCATGCTCTGATTCGCCGGAGCATAGGAGAGCACGGCCACGCAGCGCGCATGCGCCACCACCGTCCCCTCGGCGTTCAACCACTGGATCCTCCCCTCGGGCAGCGCGGCGCTGAAGTCACGCACGCCAAGCGTCGAGAAGAGCTGCTGGATGTCTTCGAAGCTGCGGTGCTCGGTCATTGGAGGATTCTACAACAGGGTGAGCGCGGTTTCGAGGTAGTCTCGGCCTGTGCCACCCCGGCTCCGCGCGCTGCTCCCGCTGCTGGTCCTCCTGGGCCTGGGCCTGCCCTTCCTGGGCAAGCCGGTTCATCTGGACGAGGCGAACTTTCTGGTGCTCGCCCGCGGCGCGGCGGCCGACCCCTGGCGCCCGCACGCCGTCGCCATCAACTGGCAGGGCAGCACGGAGCCCGCCTTCGACGTGCTCTCCAACCCGCCCGGCGTGGCCTGGCTGCTGGCGCCGCTCCTGGACGCGCCGCTGTGGGTCTCGCGCGCGACCATGCTGCTCTGGCTGCTCCTGGCGGTGCCGGCGGCGTCGCGGCTGGGCGCGCTCGTGGGGGCGAGCGGCCCGGCGGCGGCGCTGCTCATCGTGGGGAGCCCCATCGGGCTGTGGGCGGCGGGCGCGCTGACCCCCGATCTGCCGCTCTTCGCCACGGCGCTGGCCGGCGTCGCAGGCGTCCTCGCCGCGCCGCCCGGCCGGATGGCGCGGGCCTGGCCCTGGGCGCTGGTGCTCGGGTGCTCCGCCGTCTTCCGCTACTCCGGGATCGCGCTGCTGCCGCTGGCGGCGCTCTGGCCGCTGCTGCACCGGCGCGGGCGGGACGCGGTGATCCTCGGCGCCGTCTCGGCGATCCCCCTCCTGCTGCTCTGTCTCCACGACCTGAACGCCTACGGCCGGCTGCACCTGCTGGCGATGGTCGGCTTTCAGAGCGTCTCCGACACCGATCGCGACGTGGTGCGGAAGCTCGCGGCGTCCGTCGCCATGCTGGGCGGAGCGGGGGTGCTGCCCCTCCTCGCCTGGGCGCGGCCGGCGCGCGCGGCCCGGGGCGGCCTGCTCGGGCTGACGCTGGGGGTCGGCGTAGGGCAGATGTCCGGGCATGCGGGCGCCGCGCTGGCGGCGACGGTGATCGCCTGCGCGGCGGGGGGCGCTGCGCTGGGGGGCGCGGCGCGCGCGCGGGATCGGCTGGACGTCTTCCTGCTGGCCTGGCTCGGGCTGGGGCTGTGCTTCCTGCTCACCCTGCGCTTCTCGGCGGCTCGCTACCTCCTGCCCTTCCTGGCGCCCGCCGTCCTGCTGCCGCTGCGGGTGGCGGGACCCGGGCTGGTGCGGCTGGCCGTCCCGACCACGCTCTCGCTGGGCCTGCTGCTGCTGGTGGACGATCTGCGCCTGGCCGAGGCGCAGGCGAGCCTGGCGGCGCGGGTGCTGACGGCGGCGGCGGGCGAGCGGGGTCTCTTCGCCGGGCACTGGGGATTCCAGTACCACCTGGAGCGCGCTGGCTGGACTCCACTGGAACAGGATGAAGGTGTGCCAGAACACACACTCTTCGCCGTCTCGGTCGCCGCCTGGCCGCAGGAGCCGGCGCCCGGCTGCCTGGAGCCCATCGGCGCCTGGTCGGTCTCCGACCCCTGGCCGCTGCCGCGCGTCCACACCGCGGCGGGCGCGGCGAACCTGCACGCCTCCCTGGTCGCCGGCTCCCCGCCGGTCGAGACCTACGCCCCCTGGGGCTTCGGGCGGGACGCCCTGGACCAGGTGACCCTGTGGCGCGGCTGCGGGGGAGCGGGCACGTTGTTGGACGAGGAGTGACCGATGCTCTGGAAGATCTTCGCGCTGACCACCATCGCCCTGTTCCTGAAGATGTTCGCCGTCGCGGGCGTCCAGGGCTTCCACCGTGTCAAGCACCGCACCTTCGTGCGGCCCGACGACGCCGCCTTCTTCGGCAAGGTGGCGCCGGCCTCCGCGGAGCTGCCCATCGTCGCCCGCGCCCAGGACACGCTGCGCAACGATCTGGAGAACATCCCCATCTTCCTGTTCCTGTTGCTGGCTTACATACAGCTCGGCGGGCAGGTGATGCCCATGGCCGTCTACGCGAGCGTGTTCGTGCTGGCGCGCGTCGGCCACACCCTCTGCTACCTGAAGCCCCGCCAGCCGCTGCGCAACCGGATGTACATCCTCGGCATCCTCGTGGACCTCGCGCTGTGCGGGCACATGCTCTGGATGATCGTCCACAGCGCCTGATCAGCGGCCCGATCCCGCCCTGGGCTCGCCCGGTCGCCCCTCGCCCGAGCGCGCCGTCAGCGCGATGCGCTTGCGCGCCAGGTCCACCTCCAGCACGCGCACCTGCACCCGGTCGCCCGGCTTGACCACGCTGTTCGGGTCCTTCACGAAGCGGTCGGAGAGCTGGGAGATGTGGACCAGCCCGTCCTGGTGGACGCCGATATCGACGAAGGCGCCGAAGGCCGTGACGTTGGTGACCACGCCCTCCAGGCGCATCCCGACCTTGAGGTCGTCCAGCGTGCGCACGTCCTCGCGGAAGGTGGGAGCCTGGAAGCTCTCGCGGGGGTCGCGGCCGGGGCGGGCGAGCTCGGCGAGGATGTCGCGCAGGGTGGGCTCGCCGACGTCGTCGGAGAGGTAGCGGCGAAGATCGACCTTCGACGCGACGTCTGCGCGACCCACCAGGGTGTTCAGCGGCTGGCCGAGGTCGCGGGCGATGCGCTCGACCAGGGCGTAGCGCTCGGGGTGGACGGCCGAGGCGTCGAGCGGGTTCGCGCCGCCCCGCACGCGCAGGAAGCCGGCGCACTGCTCGAAGGTCTTCGGTCCCAGGCCGCTGACGGCGAGCAGCGCTTTGCGGCTGGTGAACGGCCCCTTCGCCTCGCGGTGGGCGACGATGTTCTGCGCCAGCTTCGGTCCGATCCCGGCGACATAGCCGAGCAGCGCGGCGCTGGCGGTGTTCAGCTCGACGCCGACGTGGTTGACGCAGCTCTCGACCACCTCGGTGAGCTTCTTCGCCAGCATGGGCTGACTGACGTCGTGCTGGTACTGGCCGACGCCGATGGCCTTG
>CAZKWG010000520.1:0-6059 GCA_964556105.1 uncultured Enterobacterales bacterium
ACGGCCGAGCTCTCCGTGACGGTCGGCGACGCCGCCGCCGCCCCGGCCGAGACCGCCAAGTAGTCCTTCGCGGACATCGAACGGTGAGGCCCGGCCCAGCGCCGGGCCTCTCTGTTTTTGGGGTGCGCCCAGACGGGCGCGACGAGACGCGATACCCTCGACAGCCTGTAGGGAGGGCTGGCGTGGACGACCTGCTGATCGTGATGGGCCTGCTCTGTTCGGCCGTGGTCCTCGTCGCGCCGGTCTTGAGCCTGATCTACGCGATGGGCGCGCGACGGCGGCTGATCGAGCTCGAGCGGCGCGTGGGCGAGCTGGAGCGGGAGAGCCTGCAGGCGCGGGCGAGAGAGCGCGGTCAGGCGCGCTCGGCACCCCCGGCGGCGCGCGTCGCGACGGCCGCTGCCTCGCCGCCGACGGCTCCTGCGGTCCCGGCGGAGGCGAGCGCGGGCCCCGCGATGCAGCCCGAGGCCCCGAGCGGGGCGCCCGCGGTCGAGCCTGGGGCGGAGTCTGGCGCGCTGGACACCTGGCCGCCCCAGCCAGAGCACCTCACGCCGCCGCCCGCGTCTCCGCCGCGGGGCAGCCCGCCGCCCGCGCCACCGCCCGCGCCGCCTCCTCCACCGGCGCATCCGCCCATGAGCTTCGAGAAGCTCGCCATCCGCGCCCTCGCGGGTCTGGGCGGGCTCGGTGTGGTGGTCGCAGGCTTCTTTTTCTATGATCTCGCGGTGGAGCGCGGGTTCATCACCCCTGGCATCCGCTATGCGCTGGGGCTGGTCCTCGGGATCGCCATGCTCGGCGGCGCGGAGGTGCTGTGGAAGCGGGACTACCGCATCCCGGGCGCGGCCCTCTCGGGCGCCGGCCTGGGGGTCCTCTACGCCGCCCTCTACGCGGGCGTCACGCGCTACGAGCTGATGGGCGTCCTCCCCACCTTCGCCCTGATGGCGGCCGTGACCGCGACCAGCACCTTGCTCGCCGTGCGCCACGGCAGCCTGTTCCTGGCGATCCTCGGCGCGATCGGCGGGTACGGCACGCCGATCATGCTCTCCACTGGTCAGAACAAGGCGGTCGCGCTCTTCACCTATGTCGCGCTGCTCAACGCCGGGCTGCTGCTGGCGGCCTCTCGTCGGCGCTGGCCCGTCCTGGTCGGGCTGGCGGCCCTGGCGACGCTGGCCCTCGAGCTGGGCTGGTCCCAGAGCTTCTACACCTCTGACCAGATCTGGGTCGGCCTGGGTGCGCCGCTGGTCCTGGGGGCGGGCTTCGGCCTGCTGGCGGCGCGCAAGGGGGATGACGGCCCCACCACCTACGTGGCGGGCGGGGCGGCGCTGGCGACGCTGGTGGGCATCCTGCCCTGGTTGATCCCGGTAAAGGCGCCCTTTGACGGACCCGGGGGGCCTTCGGAGGCGGTGATGGCCGGCGCGGGGGCCCTGGCGCTGCTCGTCGCGGTGGGCGCGCTGCAGGCGCTGGCTCGCTGGCGGGACTGGCAGCCGCTCGCGCTGGCCGCCGCGGGGATGGTGGGGCTGCCGCTGCTGGCCTTCGCGATCGGACATCAAGGAGCCGAGCCCCCGCCCCTGGCGGTCGTGAGCGGCCTGTTCCTGGCCCTCCCGCTCCTGATCTGGGCCGTCGGCCCGGCGGGGAAGAGCGGTCCCGTGGCCCTCTGCGTCTCCGCCGCCTGCTTCGCCCTGTCGTCGCCGATGATCGTCTCGGGCGACGCGGTGGACGTGCCCGTGTGGTCCACGCTGGTGAGCGCCCTCGGCCTGACGGGCATCGCGCTGGCGATGGCGGCGGCGCGGCGCTTCTCCTGGGCGCCCATGGTCGGGCTCGCCGTGACCGGCCTGACCCAGTTCCTGCTCGCCGAGACGTTCCTGGCGCTGGAGGCGCCGGGGATGACGCTCATCCTGGGCGGCACGCTCATCGTGCTCTTTCTCGCCTTCCCCTTCGTCCTGGAGCGGATGGACGCCAGCGCGCCGCGCACGCCCGGGCCCTGGCTGACGGCGGCGCTGGCGGCCCCGGTCTTCTTCCTGCCCATGTACGACGCCTGGGAGCGGTCCTGGGGAGACACCTTCATCGGCGCCTTGCCCGTGGCCCTCGGGTTGGCGGCGCTGCTCGCGGTCAAGGGCATCCTGGCGCGGCGCGGCGCCGATGCGGGCGATCGCGACCTCGCGCTGTTCACGGCGGTAGCCCTGCTCTTTCTCGCTGCGGCCATCCCCATCCAGCTGGAGAAGGAGTGGCTCACGCTGGGCTGGGCGCTGGAGATCGCCGCCCTGGCCTGGGTGCGCGGTCGCCTGACCCACCCGCTCCTCACGCCCTTCGCCCTGGTGCTGGCGGTTGCGGTGAGCGTGCGCCTGCTGCTCAACGGGGACGCGCTCGACTATCACCCGGTCGAGGGGCCCACGCTGGTCAACTGGATCAGCTACACCTGGGGGATCCCGGCGCTCTGCCTGCTCTATGCCGCGGGGCGACTCAAGGACGCGCCGCAGCCCGCTCCGCAGGTGATGCGCATCGCCGCGATCCTCATGCTGTTCACGCTGGTGAACCTGCAGGTCTCCCACGCCTTCGCCGAGGACGGCTCGCTCGAGCTGCTCTCGGACGACTTCGTGGAGGAGATGACGCGCTCGCTCGCCTGGGCCGCGTTCGGGTTGATGGTGCTGGTGGCCGGGGTCTTCGCGCGCAGCCGCATGGTGCGCATCGTCGCCTTCCTCTTCCTGCTGCTGGCGGCAGGCAAGGTCTTCCTCTCTGATCTGGCCAGCCTGGGCGGGCTGGCGCGCGTCGGCTCGCTGCTCGGGCTGAGCGTGTTCCTGCTCGTCAGCGCGGTGCTCTTCCGCTGGCTCGACAAGAAGCTCGAGTCCGAGAGCTCGGACGCGGAGGGCTCATGATCGCGCTGCTCGTCTCGGTCTTCTTCCTTGTTGGTGCCGCTCGGGCCGCGACCTCGACCGAGAGCTTCCCCGACCGGATCAGCGCGCGCTGCCCGGAGCAGGGGCTCTGCCGCGTGGAGGTCCCGCCGCCGATGGTGGCGGCCAACCCCCGGTCCTGGCTGCTGCTGGACGAGACGGGCGAGCGGGTCCCCTTCGCCGTCCTCGAGGAGGATCTGGTAGACCCTGAGCTGCGGCCCGTCCAGGTGCGCGCCACGGCCGATCCCAGGGCCGTCTCCGTGCGCGTCCCGGACGGCATGCGCGCGACCGAGCTGCAGGTGCGCGTCTCCTCGGGGGTCTTTCAAGCGGAGTGCTGGCTGGAGAGCCGTCGCGGTCCTGGCGACGCGTGGCGAGCAGGTCCGCGAACGATCGTCGCCGCCGGCCTGGTGGAGGAGACGGTCGCGCGCGTCCGCGTGCCCGATCCGGAGGCCGATGAGCTGCGCCTCGTCTTCGATCGTCCCTGGACCACCCTCCCCGCGGGCGCCACCTTCTCGCTGATGCTCTGGGACGAGGACGAGCTCCCGCCTGCCCGCGTGACGGTGCCGCTCGAGGCCTCGGGCCCGACAGAGAGCGGCCTCACGCGCTACACCTTCCGCCTGCCCGGCATGGCGCGGCTGCGCGCGGTCGAGCTGACGCCCAGTGAGACGACCTACCAGCGCCTCGCGCTCCTGGAGAGCTGGGAGCCGGGCGGCGACGGGCTGATCCTCTCGGAGCGCGACCGCCGGCTGCTCTCGCGCACGGGCCCCGGAGACGAGGCCGTCCAGACCCTCGGCGCGCTCGACCTGGCGACCGACCGCTTCGCGATCACGGTCGAGGACGCCTGGGACGAGCCGCTCACCATCGCGTCGGCGGAGGTCCTGCTCGCCCGCCGCGTCCTGCTCGTAGAGGACGCTGGCGAGCTGACCCTGTACGGGGGCGATCCCAGCTGGGAGGCGTCCTTCGACCTGCAGATCCGCGCCGACGAGCTGGCGCTGGCCCCCGCCCAGGCCGCGATCCTGGGCGCGCCGGAGCGCAACCCCGACTGGCGCGACCCCTTCGACATCACGGCGCTCGACCCGGGCTCCGTGGTCGACGCGAGCCGCTTCCGCTTCTCCCGCCCGGTCACAGGCGCGGGGATCGTGCGCCTGGAGCTCCCCTTCGACGTCGTGCTGAACGCGCGCGCCGGCCTCTCCGACCTGCGCCTGCTCGACGCGCAGGGCCGCCAGATCCCTTATGTTCAGGATCGTGGCGCGCACGTGAAGGTGCTGGAGGGGCTGGTCGAGACCCGCGAGGAGGTCGGGACCCTGAGCCGCATCTTCCTGAAGCTCCCCGGGGCGCGCATGCCGATCGGCGCGATCTCCCTGGAGAGCCCGAACCACAGCTTCTCCCGGAGCGTTCGCGTGTTCACAGGAGAGGGGACCGGCCGTCGCCTGCTGGCCGACAGCGGCTGGGAGGGGCAGCAGAAGGGCCGCTCGCGGCGCATGATCGGCCTGCAGACCACCGCGGAGACCGGGCTGCTCATCGAGATCGATCACGGGGACAACGCCCCGATAACCATCGACAAGGTAATCGTTTATGTGCCCACCCTGGCGCTGCTGGCGCGCCTGCCCGAGGGCGGCGTCACGATGGTCTACGGCGATGTGGCCGACATCCAGGGCAAGGTTCAGGGGCCCTTCCGCCGGCTGCGAGAGCAGGGCTGGCAGGAGCCCATCAAGTCACCTCACTACGACGCCTACGTCCTCGCGGGCCGCCTGATGGGCGAGCCCACCTCGACCGCGCTCTTGGGAGAGGCGGTGGAGCGCATCGTCGAGCCCAGCGAGCAGGATCGCGGCGCGGCCACGGTCGGCGTGGGCGTGCTCGTGCTCGGGCTGCTGGCCTTGATGGGCTGGCTGCTCAAGGATCTTCGGTCGGGCGGCGGCCCGACGACCGCATAGCGGCTACATTGGGATCGCCATGGAATTCGTCCTCGAGTTCGAGCGACCGCTGATCGAGCTGCAGAAGCGCATCGACTCCCTGCGGGAGATCGAGCGCGAGCGCGGCCTGGATCTGAGCGCCTCCATCGATCAGATCCGGCGACAGGCTCAGCTCCTCGAGCGCCAGATCTTCTCGCGCCTCTCCCCCTGGCAGCGCGCGCAGCTGTCGCGCCATCCGGGCCGGCCGTTCACCCTGGACTACCTGAGCGGGCTATTCACCGACTGGCTCGAGTTGCACGGGGATCGCGCGGGGCACGAGGACGCGGCGCTGGTCTGCGGCTTCGCCCGCCTGCAGGGGCGCCCCGTCGCGGTGGTCGGCCACCAGAAGGGCCGGAACACCCGGGAGAACATCTTCCGCAACTTCGGGATGCCGAAGCCGGAGGGCTACCGCAAGGCGCTGCGGGTGATGGCGATGGCCAGCCGGCTGGGCCGCCCGATCATCACCTTCATCGACACGCCGGGTGCTTATCCGGGGGTTGACGCCGAGGCGCGCGGTCAGGCCGAGGCCATCGCGCGAAACATCATGGAGATGGCCACGTTTCGTGTGCCCATCCTCTGTTGCGTGATCGGCGAAGGCGGCAGCGGCGGCGCCCTGGCGATCGGGGTGGGCAACCGGGTGCTGATGATGGAGAACTCCATCTACTCGGTGATCTCTCCCGAGGGCTGCGCGGCCATCCTCTGGCGCGATCGCGCGGTGGGTCCGCGCGCGGCCGAGGCCCTGCGCATCACGGCCGCGGACTGCCACCGCCTGGGCGTCATCGACGAGGTCGTGCCGGAGCCTCCGGGGGGAGCCCATCGCGCGCCCGCGGCCGCCGTCGACGCGCTCGGCCGCGCCCTCCTGCGGCACCTCGGCGAGCTCCAGGGCCTCTCGCCCGCCGAGCTCCAGGACGACCGGTACCGGCGCTTCCGGGCGCTGGGCGCCTTCCTGGACGAGGGGGCCGATCCCGTGCCTCAGGATGGAGACGCCTCGCCGTCGCCGGAGCAGGTTCATGGCCGGACTTGAGGGCGCGGACCAGCTGAGGGTGCGCCCTGCGTTGCCGCTTCGAGGTCGCCTCTCGGTGCCTGGCGACAAGTCGATCTCCCATCGGGCGCTGATCTTTGGCGCCCTGGCCAGCGGCCGCTCGCGCCTGAGCGGCCTCCTGGAGAGCGAGGACGTCGCCTCCACCCGCCGCGCGCTGCTGGCGCTGGGCGCGCGCGTGGAGGG
>CAZKWG010000521.1:0-6054 GCA_964556105.1 uncultured Enterobacterales bacterium
CGAGGGCGGCGCGGGTCTCGCGGCCGGACCTGGACCGCTTCCTGTTTGAGCCCGAGGACGTCGTGGTGGCGGTGGGGCAGGACGGTCTGGTGGCGAACGTCGCGAAGTACCTGCGTGGGCAGCCCGTGATCGGCGTGAACCCCTCACCCGGCCTCTACGAGGGCGCGCTGGTCCGCCACGCGCCCGCGCAGGTGGGGAGGCTGCTCATCGCCGCCGCGACCGGCGCGACCTGCGAGCAGCGCACCATGGTCCGCGCCAGCCTGCCCGACGGGCAGCAGCTCGTGGCGCTCAACGAGCTGTTCATCGGCCATCGCTCTCACCAGAGCGCACGTTACACGCTGTGTTACAAGAAGAGCCGCGAGCGCCAGAGCTCGTCGGGGCTGCTGGTCTGCACCGGCACGGGGGCGACCGGCTGGGCGCGCAGCGTCGCCCTGCGGCGGGAGTCCTGCCCTCCCCTGCCCGAGCCCTGCTCCCGCGAGCTCGTCTTCCTCGTGCGCGAGCCCTGGAAGAGCGTGTCCACGGGCACGACGCTGGTGCACGCCCGCTGCTCGCCCGAGGACACGCTCAGCCTGACCAGCGAGATGAACGAGGGCGGCGTGATCTTCGGCGACGGCATCGAGGACGATCGGCTGGAGCTGCTCTGGGGCCAGACCGTGAGCATCGGCGTGGCCCCCATGGCGCTCAGGCTGGTGGCTTGAGCGCCGCCAGGGCAGCGCTCAGTCCGCCCACATCTTCAGCGTTCGCCCGATGTCCTCGAGGATCTCCCGGCAGACATCGTAGTCCGGGTGGCGCGCCCAGACCCAGGCGTTGCCCATGTAGCCCGAGCCCACGGGCTGGGTCTTCCCGCCCACCGGCGGAAGATGCATCCTCAGAATGTTCTTGCTGTAACGTCGGTTGACCTCATCGACGCCGCTGTAGCCCGCGACGCGCCCGTCGCGGTTCGGCCGGATCGCCACCATGCCGGCGCTGTAGTTGCGCGAGGGCCGAGGCGCGGCCTGCTCGTGCACGACGCCGCGCGCCCACTCCAGGTAGAGGTCCATGTCGTTGGCGGCGCAGTAGAGGTCCCACACCAGCACGCCCGGCGGGCGGGCGCCGATCTCGCTGAAGTACAGGCCCTTCGGGCCAAAGAACCACTCCATGTGGGTGGCGGTGGTGCCCAGGCCCAGCTCGCGGATGACCCGCCGCCCGAAGCCGCGCAGCTCGTTGTAGCCGGACGACTCGATGCGGTTGGTCGTGATGCAGACCGGGCTGACCTCGCGGGTGCGCATCGCCTCGAGCACCCCCGGATAGTAGTGAGAGATCGCCTCGAAGATGACCTCGCCGCCCACCGTCAGCGTGTCGAAGAAGCCCTCGTGCCCTTGCACGAACTCCTCGACCAGGGCCGGGCGACCCGGCGCCAGTCCGACCTCCTCCGCCGCGCGCCCGATGCCGCTCATGTCGTGGACGCGGCTGGTGCCCGAGGCGCCCGCGCCGGCCAGCGGCTTGACGATGATCGGGAAGCCCACCTCGGCGGCGAAGCGCGCCATCTCCTGGGTCGAGCTGACCTCCCGCGCGGCGGCGCAGGGGATGCCCCGGTCGCGCAGGAACTTCTTCATCTCGTACTTGTCGCGGCAGAGGTTGGTGTGGGCCACGCCCATGCCGGGGATGCCCGTGGCCTCGCGCGCCTGCGCCGCCGTGAGCATCAGCGCCTCGACCGTGCACTCCAGCTTGTGCACCCAGGGCCCGCGCGCCTGGATCCGCCGCACCGCGTCGGTCACCTGCCCCGCGTCCGCCGAGCTGCCGACGTGCTCGTAAGAGTACAACCAGCGCTTGAGGTCGTCCGACAGCCAGGCCACCGGCCGGTCGCCGATGCCGCTGACCAGCGCCCCCGCCTGGTGCAGCGCGCGCACGAACTCGGGCTGGTTGGCGGGGAAGGCGGGCTCGAGGAAGATGACGTGTACGGGCACGCGGGCCTCCGGGCTGGAAGGAGCGAGGAGGCTTAACCTGCAGACGGCCGCGCTGCGCACCGACGCGCCGCTTCGTCGCGACCTGTGCTTGACAGCCAGGCGCAGACGGGGCCACCTTGTCCCCCAGGGAGGCGCTCCATGTACCGTAGCTTGCTGTTGGTCCTGGTTCTGGGGTGTGAAGAGAAGCTCATCGAGGGAACCCACCCGGGCGACTGCACCGACCGGGCCGACAATGACGCGGACGGGCTCTTCGACTGTGACGACGACGGCTGCGGCGGCTCGCCGGACTGCGAGAGCGGCGAAGGCGAGGGCGAAGGCGAAGGCGAAGGCGAGGGCGAGGGCGAGGGCGAAGGCGAAGGCGAGGGCGAAGGCGAAGGCGAAGGCGAGGGAGAGGGCGAAGGCGAAGGCGAAGGCGAGGACGTGTACACGGTCTGCGGCGCTGGCGCGCCCTACACCTCGATCCAGACCGCCGTGGACGCCGCGGACGACGGTGACACGATCACCGTCTGCGCGGGCAGCTACGACGAGGAGGTCGCGATCTCCGGCAAGTCCGTGCGGCTCGTTGGCTCGGACGGCGCCTCAGCGACCACCATCGCCGCGATCCACACCGGCGCGGTCCTGACGATCACCGGAGCGGCCGCCTCCGGGACGAGCGTGAGCGGCTTCACGCTCACGGGCGGGAGCTCCACCACCTATGGCGGCGGCCTGTACGTCGAGTCGGCCAGCCCTACGTTGTCCGACCTGATCATCGAGGGCAACACGGCCGCGAGGGGCGGCGGGGTCGCCCTCCAGGACGCCTCTGCCACGCTCTCCGACGTCATCGTCCGGGAGAACCACGCGGAGACGCAAGGCGGTGGGCTCTACGTCGAAGGGGGCGATCCTACGGTGATCCGCGCGACCTTCGACGCCAACACCTGCGACAGCGGCGTCCCAGGCCTGTACGTGCTGAGCAGCATCCAGATCAGCAACAGCCTGATCGTGAACCACGCGTTCAAAGGCGAATGTACAGGGTGCTACGCCGCCTATATCACCGGCAGCGGCCTGTTGTTCAACAACATCATCGCGTTCAACGAGAGCGAGTCCGCCCCCTGGAACAACTACGCCCTGGCGGCCACCTCCTCGACGCTCTACAACAACATCTTCTACGAGAACGGCGCCAATGACCTCATGGTGTCGTCCGGCGCCGCTCCGACCTGGGAGTACAATCTCTCCTCAGGTAACACCGAAGAATTCATCAACTGGTACGGTGAAGACAACCTGCTCGCCGACCCGCAGTTCGTGGACGCGCGGGGCGGCGACTTCACGCTCGACACCTTCTCCCCTGGGATCGACGCCGGAAATCCCGCCGCGGCCTACGAGGACCTGGACGGGAGCCAGAACGATCTCGGCATCTTCGGAGGTCCCTTCGGGGACTGGCCCTGACGGGCGCGCCGATCACTCCTCCGGACAGACGATCTCAAGGTCGTCTATCACCTGCAGGTTGTACTTCGAGCCCGTCGCCGCGGACACGCCCACCCGGTAGAGGGTGTCCTCCCAGCCGTCCAGCGTGCCCGTGACCTCCAAGGTGCCGTCTACCCAGGCGCTGTAGGCGCCGTCCTCCAGGAGCAGCTCGAAGCTGTGCTCGCCGCTCTCCTGCATCTGTGCGAGGGCGCCATAGGAGAAGGTGCCGCCGTCGTCCAGGGTCCACGCCCTGAGCAGATCGCCCGAGCTCGCGTAGGCTTCGTTGGAGTGGGTGTCCACGGCCCAACCCCAGCCTTCCAGGCCCTTCGTGCCCAGGCTCGAGCCGCCGCCCTCGTAGATGACCTCGGTGGCCGCCGTGGCCTGGTCGGCGATGAAGAAGTTGACGCCGTCTGCGCCGGCGGTGCCGTTCCCACCAGAGAGCGTGAAGTCGAAGCTCACGTAGAGAGCGTCGGCGTAGATGGTCTCCGCGAGCATCGCCGTGGTCGCGTTGTCCGTGGTCGCCGCCGTCATGAGCAGCACGCCCGCGGACGTGTCCACGTAGCCGTCGCCGTTGATCACCAGCACGCTGGGGTCCTCCTCCGTGGAGAAGTCGTCCTCGTAAAAAGGTTCGTCCGAGCTGCCATCGCAGTCGTTGTCCTCGCCGTCGCAGCGCTCCGGCGCGCCGGGCCAGGTCTGGTCCGTGCTGTCGTCGCAGTCGCTGTCGTCGGAGATGTAGCCGGAGGGCTGTTCGCAGGCGGATCGCGAGCCATCCGGGTCGCCGTAGCCATCGTCGTCCGCGTCCGCGTACCAGCGGCTCGCGTCCGCCGCGCTGTCCTCGTCCACCGCGCCGTCGCAGTCGTTGTCCACCTCGTCGCAGATCTCGCTCTGGGCCGGGCTGATGCTGGCGAGCCCGTCATCGCAGTCTTCGTCGTTGGAGACATAGCTCCTGGGCTGATCGCAGCTCAGCGCGACGAGCTCCGGATCGCCGTAGCCGTCCGCGTCTGCGTCCGCGTACCAGGTCTCGGCGTCCAGCGCGTCGGTCTCGTCGGTCTCGCCGTCGCAGTCGTTGTCCAGCGCGTCGCAGAGCTCGAGCCCGCTCGGGTTCACGGCGCGGCGCGTGTCGTCGCAGTCGCTGTCGTCGTCGGTGTAGCCCGAGGGCTCCTCGCATGCGACGCGCGTGGCCTCGGCGTCGCCATAGCCGTCCTCGTCGGAGTCCGCGTACCAGGCGCGGACGTCGATCGCCTCGTCCTCGTCCACCGCGCCGTCGCAGTCGTTGTCCACCTCGTCGCAGACCTCGTCCAGCGCCGGGCTGGCGAGCGCGTCGTCATCGTCGCAGTCTTCATCGTTCCCCACGTAGCCGGAGGGCGCCTCACAGCTCCGCGACGTCTCGCGAGGATCGCCATAGCCGTCCTCGTCGCTGTCCGCGTACCAGGTGGAGGGATCCGTTGGGTCCTCGTCCACGGCGCCGTCGCAGTCGTCGTCCTCTCCGTCGCACAGCTCGCTGGCGCCTGGGTAGCTGTCGGCGTCGGCGTCGTCACAGTCGCTCTCATTGTCTACGAATCGCTCCGAGGGGGCCTCGCAGGCGCTCCAGGTCAGGCTGTCTGCGCCGTAGCCGTCCCCGTCCACGTCCAGATACCAGGTGCTGAGGGAGCCCTCGTCCAGCGAGGCGTCGTCGTCGTCCACGTCGCCGTCACAGTCGTTGTCCACGGCGTCGCAGACCTCGGTGGCGTCGGGGTTGATCGCGGCGTCGCTCCCGTCGCAGTCCTGGGCGTCTTCGACGTAGTGGAGCGGAGCCTCGCAGCTCACCACGATGTCCTCCGCGTCGCCGAAGCCGTCATCGTCCAGGTCGGCATGCCAGCTGGTCGCGGTGCCGCTGTCCAGCCCGGCGTCATCGTCGTCGATGTCGCCGTCGCAGTCATTGTCCAGGCCGTCACAGATCTCCAGCGCGTCGGGGTTCACGCCCTCGTCGGCGTCGTCACAGTCGCCAGCCTCCGCGACGCTGTCTGCGGGCTGCGCGCAGGAGATGGCCTCCACCGACGGATCGCCATAGCCGTCGGCGTCCAGGTCGGCGTACCAGAGGCTCGCGGTGTCCAGATCCAGCCCGTCGTCCTCGTCGTCGATGGCGCCGTCGCAGTCGTTGTCCAGATCGTCACAGATCTCGGCCGCGTCCGGGTGGATCCCGCTGTCGGCGTCGTCGCAGTCTGCGCTGTCCGTGACCGTGTCCGCGGGCGCCGAGCAGGCCCAGCTCTCGGCCTGCGGGTCGCCGAAGCCGTCGCCGTCCACGTCGTCGTAGAACCGGGTCTGGGTGCTCGTGTCCAGCGTGTCGTCCTCGTCGTCGACGAGCCCGTCGCAGTCGTTGTCTACGTCGTCGCAGGCCTCGAGCCCGTCGGGCGAGATCGTGGCGTCGCCGTCGTCGCAGTCTCCGCCTACGCTCACGTAGCCTTCGGTCTCACACAGCTCCGCGGCGTTGGTGTCGTCTCCGTATCCGTCTCCGTCGCTGTCCGGATAGTAGACGGTAGTACACGCTTTGGTGACGATGCCGATGTCCGTGGTGCAAGCGAACAGGATCAGGGCGGCGAGCATGTCGAGCTCCTCAGGGGGGTGTGCGGAGTTCGACACCCGAACATCTGATCATGGCAAACATCGAACGGCGCCCTCTCACCGTCGT
>CAZKWG010000522.1:0-6050 GCA_964556105.1 uncultured Enterobacterales bacterium
CCTGCCCCCCCGTCCGCCGCCGCCGCCAACCAGCCCGCGGCGCCGGATTTCGGCTACCTCTTCATGGGCTACGTGCTCTATGAGGAGCGCGGCGAGGCCGTCTTTGGTCGGCCCTATGGCCGTCTGCTGGTGGACGCGCACGCCTACTCGGCCGACGCGGGCTTGGAGGCCGCCTATCGCAGCTTCCTCTCCGACAAGGTGCGCGAGGGCTTCGTGCCGAGGACGGACCTCACCCGTCCCTTTCCGCCGACTCAGCAGGGACACAAGCTTGATTCGAGCTTGCTCGTTCGCGCATATCGAGCAATGTTTCAGGCATGAACACGCGCCACTCCGTCCTCCTCCTCCCGCTCCTCGTCGCCTGCAGCGGCGGCGACGGCGACAAAGACGACTCCGGCTTCGTCGGGACGCCACCCGACATGGCCTCGCACTACAACGTCATCCTCGGCGGGACCTCGGGCTGCGGGGGCGAGGAGACGTGGATCACCGACTGGGCCGAGGGCCCGCTCAACGTGACAGGGACCGCCAGCGCGCTGACCTTCGACTTCGGTGACGAGATGAGCTTCACCGGCAGCGTCAGCGGATCCTGGCAGTGGGGCTTCTCGGGCGACGTGATCTGGAACGAGGCGGAGCTCGAGGTCTACGGCGCGGGCACCGTCTCGATGGAGACCAACGACGCCGGCGGCGAGCAGCTCCTCATCGAGGGCTCCGTGGAGGCAGAGGTCGACGACGACGAGTTCGAGACCAACAACTGCACCATCGAGGGGCTCTTCCAGGCCTACGAGCTCACCGGCGTATAGACGGGAGGATCCCATGGTGAGCGTGATCACGCTGGCGCTGCTGGCGAGCGCGGGGACGGCCCGCGCGGGCATCGAGCTGGGCGTCGGCGCCGACATCGCCCAGGATCTCTCGGACGACGCCCTGCCAGAGGCGCGCGCCGAGTTCGGCCCCGGGCTCTCCTTGCGCCTGCCGGTCCGCGTCGGCCTCGCCGAGGGCGGCGCGCTGCGGCTGAGCCCGCGCTTCCTCCGGGCGAGCGGGACGGACACCATGACCTGGCCCGATCCGGACAGCGATCTCATCGTGGCCAGCACCGACCACCCGACCACGCTGACGGGGCTGGAGCTGGGGCTGGGCCCGGAGCTGCGCCTGGGCGCCGCGCGCGACGCGGCGCTTCAGCCTTATCTCGGGGCGAGCATCGGTCTGGGCTACGTGGGGCTGCGCCACACCATGAGCGGCGCGGCGGCCGAGGCCTTGACCGGACAGGACAAAGAGACGGTTCTAAGCGCATCTCAGGTCGGCCTTAGCTCTGGCGCCCACCTGGGACTTCGTTATGCGCCCATCTCTTCGTTCGCCTTGGAGGTCGAGGCGGGCTACAACGTGTCGTTCCTCAGCGAGGTCGCGGTCCTGGGGGTCACGGAGGTCGAGGAGGCCTCCGTCGCCGCCTTCGGTCTCAACGCATTGAGGGTGGGCCTGGGCGCGACGTTTTCGTTCGGAGACGGGACGGTTCGATGAAGCTCTACAAAGTGAAGATCCCGGTGATTGCGCGCGAGGTCGTCGAGACCCTCGCCAATGAGGGCGCCATTGAGGTCGCCATGGAGAACCGCCAGGAGGCCGAGACGGACCTGGTGGCGATCATGGAGGAGTACCTGCGGCGCGACAACGAGGTCCGGGAGGCGGTGCGCGAGCACATGGCCCAGTTCTCCGTGCCCTATGACCAGTACGGGAAGATCCGCACGCAGCTCGCCGAGCGCTTCGGGCACCCCACGGGTGACGAGGTGCAGCGCTACATGGCGCGACAGTTCGTCGAGAACTTCATGATCTCGCGCTTCGTGGACGAGGTGTTCGCCGAGGACAAGGAGCTCCTCAAGCGCGTGCGCGAGATCATCGAGCGCCACGACGTGGACGAGCGCGCCCTGCGCACCGAGGCGCAGGAGCAGATCCGCAACGTCTCCGAGGGCACGATGGACTACGAGATCGCCCTCTCCAAGGCGATGCGCGACGTCAAGAAGCGGCACGGCCTGCTCCAGTGAGCCTGGGCGTGCTCGTGCTCGCCCTGCTCCTCGCCTGCGAAGACGAGGCCAGGAACGAGCCGACGCCCGCCCAGCGCGCCGATCAGGAGGCGCGCGCGCTGTTCAAGGAGCCTCCGGCGCCTGTCGCCCCCACGTCCGCTGTGGTGACGCCGCCCTCGACGCCGCCTTCGACGCCGCCCTCGACCCCAGCGTCAACGGTCGCCCCTCCCGCGCCCGGATCGAAGCCTGCGCCAGCGGCCACCTACACCTACGAGGGGATCAACACCCTCTACAAGAGCTTCTTCGCCGACGCCGTGCTTCAGGCCAACCTGCTGCGCGATCTCGGCGGCGCCGTCACCGGCACCCCCGCGCTGTACATCCGCTACGACGAGGTCGCCGTGCGCGGCCACATCCAGCTGCGGGTCGCGCCTGGCGCGCTGGCCCTGCCGGTGCGCAGGGAAGGCGACCGGGTGATGGTCCAGGATCTGGCGCCGATCATGGTGGCCCTGGACAATTACCGGGTCGGGCTCGGCGCGCGCTACGATCTGCGCCTGCTGAATTTCCGAATCGGGATCGAGCTGCGCGACGGCGGCCGCACCTGCCTGTTCGGGCCCGCCGGCGACCCGCCCCCGGACGGCAGCGTCGTCTCACCCTGCGTGTTCGTCGGCGGTCAGCGCGAGTGCGGCGAGCCCGGGAAGGGCGGCGTTCGTTTCGCCCCTGAGGTCCATCGCGCCGTGCTCGCCTGCCTGGGCTCCTGAGCCGCGCGCCTCAGCTCTCGTGGTCGTGATCGTGCCCGTGATCATGGCCACCCTGTCGCGCCTGCTTCTTCGCCGCCTTCTCCTCCTCCATCTGGCGGTAGAGATCCCGCTTCGGCTTGTGGAACGCGTTCGGGGCGTCCGATGAGGTGTCGGCGATGCCCTCCACGACCCGGCTCCCAACCTTGTCCATCAGGCGGGTCCACACCTTCTGCCCGATAGATTTTACGATGCCGCCGCTGGCCATGACGCCTCCATGTCTCCCCTCAGGCTAAGGGCGCCCGCCTCCGTCGGCAAGGGCGCGGCGCACATGGAAGGCCGCTCGCCGAGGGGCGCGGCGAAAAAGGCTTGCAAAGGCGCCCATGAGACCGGTTATGCTAGGATCACCAGCCACCGCTCGTCTCTCTCCGCGTGTGGCAGGAGCGCTCAACCTGGTTCTCGACTCTCCCACGTTCCGGTTCTGGCTGAGGCGATCGAGCGCGTCAGAGCATCATTACGCGCTGCGCTTCGAGGTATTCGACGGACACGGGGTTCTGCGGGTGGCGCGCCCCGGGGTGCTCATCGACCCTCCGGCGCGGGAGAGCGGCTACGAGGGAGAGCTGACGCTGACGCAGGTGCGCTCCAGTCGCTTCCTGCACATCACGGGCGTCGATCGCCGCCGCCAGCTCTATTTTCTGTCGCGGATCCCGGACGACGCCACGGCCTTCAGCGAGGAGGGCTGGGTGGAGCTCCGCGCGACGGTCGATCGGGGCGCGCACCACCTGATGTTGGAGCGCGACGTGGACGCGCCGCCGCCGCCGGCCGCGACCGTGGAGCAGGACACCGTGCCGATGGCGCCGGCGCGCGCCGCGGAGACCCTGCCCTCGCTGCCGCCCAGCGCGCTCCAGCCGCTGTCGGACGACGAGTCGATCTGGGCGCGGGAGCCCTCGGAGACGCGCGGCGGGCCGGCGGCCCCGGATCCGGCGGAGACCACGCCGCCCACCTCGCTGCTGCGCTACCTGCGCCGCCAGCTCTCCGAGGTGCGCAGGGAGAACGCCGTGCTTCAGGCCCGCGTCACCTGGCTGGAGCGCCGGCTGGCCGCCGCCGACTCGCCCATCGCCATGGACGCCGACACCGCGGACGACGTCAGCGAAGAGCTCTGAGCGCCCGGCGGGCTGCTCAGCGCGTGTTCAGGTTCTTCAGCTCCTCGAAGCCCGGCAGGCCCGAGAGGTCGGGCACCACCACGATCTCGATGCGGCGGTTCGCCGCGCGGCCCTCGGGCGTGTCGTTGGCCATCACCGGCTTCATGTCCGCGTAGCTGGACGCGCTGACGCGCTCGGCGGGCAGGCCGCTCTCCACCAGGGCGCGCACGACGGCGATGGAGCGCGCGCTGGCCAGCTCCCAGTTCGACGGGTACTGCGCCGTCTTGATGGGCACGTTGTCGGTGTGGCCCTCGACCTGGAAGCGGCGGTCGGGGATGCTCGCCAGCACCATGGCCACCTCGCCGATGGCCACCTCTCCGTTGGGGGAGAGCTTCGCCGAGCCGGAGTCGAAGAGGATGTCGGTGGCCAGCTCGACCACCATGCGGCCATCCACGATCTTCACCCGCAGCTTGCCGGCGTCGATGAGCGCCTTGAAGCGGGAGATGAGCGAGCGGAATTCGTTGATGCGGGCGTCGGCCTCGGCCTTTCGCTGGGAGAGCTCGATGATCGCCTTCTGCATCTCCGAGACCGAGGACTGCAGGTCGCTCTGGTCCTGGGCCAGGCGAGCGCGCTCGGCGGCGAGCTGCTCGTTCTGCGCCTTCGCCCGGTCGAGCCGCTCCTGGAGGTCGGCCACGTCGGTCTCGAGGTCCTCGATCAGGGCCTGAGAGTCGTTGTACTCGGCGAGCAGGAGCGTGTACTTCTTCTTCCCGACGCAGCCAGAGGACAGAGAGCCCAGGAGCAGCAAACAGAGCAGGGCGCGCATGGTGCCTCCACGCAGCTCCGTTACTGCCTTCTGGTCTGGCGCACAAGTCCCCCTGCGCGTCATCGCCGCGATCCGCGGCCTCCCTCGTCCAGCAGGGCCGTGAGCGCGGCGGGCTCGGAGACGGGCGGCGCGCAGCTCGTGCCCTCGCACACATAGGCGCGCGGGCGGCCGGCGCGCTTGCCCACGAAGGCGCTGAAGCGTGCGTCCAGCGCTCCGTCCGGAGGCGCGATGGCCACGAGCACGTCGGGCCGCCAGGGGGAGCGCGCGGCGGCGGCGAGGGCGGCGACGCCAGGATCTTCCGCTTCGCCGGGGATCACCACCGTGCGGAGGTGGCCATGCGCCAGCCAGATCGCCCGCAGCGCGCTGGGGGCGGCGGAGGGCATGCGCGCCAGCAGCGGGCCGGCCGCGCCCATCGCCGCCTCGAGCGCGTCCAGGCCGATTCGCGCGTCCCCCAGCGCCGCCAGCCTCCCCAGCACGAGCAGCGCCACGCCCGCGCCCGAGGGCTCGGCGCCCTCCTCGAAGACCACGCGCGGCAGGCCGAGCGGGCGGGCGTGTCCGAGCGCGGGAGGCGGGGAGAGGAGCAGGGCGCCGCTGTCCGGGTCCCGAAAGCGCGCGAGCAGCTCGCCGGCCAGATCGCTCGCGGCCTCGAGCCAGCGCCGCTCGCCGCTGACCTCGTAGAGATCGAGCAGCCCCTCGGCCAGGAAGGCGTAGTCGTCCAGCACGCCCTCCGGGCTGTCGGAGGCCAGCGTGCGCGGAAGCGAGCCGCCTGCACGAGCCTCGAGCACCCGCGCCGCCGCCCGCCGCGCCGCCTCCAGGTAGCGCCCATCGCCCACGACCCGCGCCCCCGCCGCCAGCGCGCCGATGGCCAGCCCGTTCCACCCGAGCACGATCTTGTCGTCGGTGTCGGGCCTGGGACGGGCGTCCCTGGCGCGCTTCAGGCGCGGTCGCAGCGCGCTCATCAGCGTGTTCTCCTGCTGCCGGCGCAGCACCGAGCGCCCGCCCTCCGTGTTCCCGCCCGGCACCACGCCGTAGGCGCGCCCAAAGGCGAGGGCGGACTCGGGGATCACCGCCCGCAGCTCGTCCGGGGTCCAGGTGTAGTAGGCGCCCTCGCCGCCCGCGTCGTCGGCGTCCTGGCTCGACCAGAAGACGCCGTCCGGCGCGCGCAGCTCGGAGAGCAGGTACTCCAGGGTCAGCGCGCCGACGGTGGCGAAGCGGCGCTGGCCGGTCACGGAGGCCGCCCGCAGGTAGACCCGCGCGAGCTGCGCGTTGTCGTAGAGCATCTTCTCGAAGTGGGGGACCTCCCAGTCCTCGTCCACGGCGTAGCGGTGAAAGCCGCCGCCCAGGT
>CAZKWG010000523.1:0-6023 GCA_964556105.1 uncultured Enterobacterales bacterium
AGAAGGGCCAGGCCACGCTCGAGGTGGGCTGATGTCGCTCGAGCAGCTCCGCGCCTCGCTCCCGGCCCCCGCGCGAGACCTCGCGCTGAACCTCGGCTCGCTGATGGAGCCGGGCGGCGTGCTCAGCGACGAGCAGCGCTGGGAGATCGCCCTGGCCTGCGCGATCACCACCGAGTCGCGCCCGCTCATCGACGCGGTCCTGGCCAGCTGGCCTGCCCAGGTCAGCGCCGGGGTGCGCGAGGACGCCCGCGCAGCGGCGGCGCTGATGGCGATGAACAACGTCTACTACCGCTTCCGCCACATGATCGGGAAGGAGACCTACAGCCAGCGTCCGGCCCGCCTGCGCATGCAGCGCATCGCGAAGCTGGAGGCGGCCAAGGCCGACTTCGAGCTGGCCTGCCTGGCGGCCAGCGCGATCAACGGCTGCGAGGTCTGCGTGCGCAGCCACGAGGCGGCGGTGCTGGCCAACGGGCTCACCGAGGAGCACGTCCACGACGCGGTGCGCGTCGCCGCCACCCTGCGCGGGGTGGCGGTCGCGCTCTCGGCCTGATGGGGTAGAGAGGGTTCATGCACCCGCTCGACCCCTTCGGCTTCGGCAGCCCCGGCTACGAAAAACACGCCCGCTCCTTCGACCCCCGCGATCTCACCGCGCGCCTGGACGGGCTCACGGTGGCGATCACGGGGGCCAACTCCGGGCTCGGCCTGGCGGCGAGCCGCGCCCTGGGGAGGATGGGGGCGAGCGTGCTCATGCTCTGCCGCGACCGGGAGCGCGGCGAGGCGGCGCGGCGCACGATCCCCGGAGACGCGCGGGTCGTGCTGCTGGACGTGAGCGATCTCGCCGCCGTGCGCGCGCTCGAGCTCCCGCGGCCGGACGTGCTCGTCCACAACGCGGGCGCGCTGCTCGACCGTCGAGAGGTCGTCGGCGGCCTGGAGCGCACCGTCGCCACCCACGTCGTCGGGCCCTGGCTGCTCGGCCACCGCCTTCAAGCGCCCACGACCATCTGGGTGTCCAGCGGCGGGATGTACACGCAGCGCCTGGAGGTGGACCGCACCTTCGATCCGCCGGAGCCTTTCGACGGCGTCACCGCCTACGCTCGCTGCAAGCGCGCCCAGCTGGTGATCGCCCGCCACCTGGGCCAGCATGTCATGCACCCCGGCTGGGCCGACTCGCCCGGCGTCGAGAGCAGCCTGCCGGGCTTCTACAAGCTGACCCGCAGCGTCCTGCGCACGCCGGAGCAGGGCGCCGACACCATCGTCTGGCTGGCGGCGAAGCGACCGGAGAAGGCGGGGTTCTGGTTTGACCGTGCGCCCGCGCCAGAGCACCGGCTGCCGTTCACGCGCAGCGCTCCCGCCGAGGAGGAGCGCCTGCTGGCGCGGCTGCGGGAGCTGACGGGGGTGGGGTAGGCGTGCGCCACCTCGCCTCGTATGGGCCAGTCGAGGCGATCACAGGCAGGTGATGGTGATGACCGGCTCGACAGAGATCCCGTCGTAGCTCAAGTTCGCGTGGAAGTCGAAAGGCCCGCCGACCACATCCGCGTCGATGGTGCCCTCCAGCGTGCCGGCCAGCTGCCCGTAGACGACGTCCCAGCCGGTCGTGCTCAGGCTCTGCCCGAGATCGTCACGGACACCGGTCGCCGCGACAGCCTCCATGTCGAGTCGCTGGCCCTCGATCAGCGCTGTGAGCGTCTCGAGCGGATAGCTGAGCTCGTAGGTGATGGTAGAGACGGTGCGCGCGTCGTCCACGTAGATCAGGCCGCTCAACTCGAGGGACGCCAGATTGGACGTCAGCACCGCCGCGTCAGCGTCCGTGACGGTGAGCGGGCTGGTCGGCGCTGCACCCTGGCCAAGCAGCGCCGCGAGCGGCCCTGGGGAGTCGAAGCTGAGCGTAGCGGTGCCGTCCCCGTTGTCTGCCAGGCTCATCCCGACGAAGTAGCTGTCGGGATCGAAGACGTTGGGCTCGACCATCTCGCCCGCGCCGCCCAGCGGTGACCCGTCGTTGACGACGAGCCAGAGGTCCATCGCCACGCCGGTGCCAGACGCGCGGTAGAGGCCAGCCTCGTAGGTGAACGCGCTCGGCAGGCTGTCGGGATTCTGCATGAAGGTGGCCGCGGAGTCGATCAGCGCATAAATGAGCTGAAAGGTGATGTTCCCACAGGTCACCATCTCGTGCGCGCTGTCCTTGAAGTCCGTCACGATGGCGATGGTGTCGTCCACATCCGCCGATCCGGCGCACTCGGCGACATCGACCTTCGACGTGACGCAGGCGGACAGGAGAGGCAACAGGATGAGGGCAGGGGATCGGATCATCGGCTGGACTCCTTGGTTGGGCTCCTCACGCCAGGCGCGCCTGCGCCTGGCGCCGTGCGGGTCCAGGATACACTAGCGGCCCCTCGCCATTCGATCAGAACCCCGCCCCGCCCAGCGCACCCATGTCGCTGCGCGTACCATCCTCATCCGACACCGCCGGGTCGCCCGCGTCGATACAAGCGCTGGTGGACTTCAGCGTGAAGTCCCGCGTCGCGGTGTCGGTGAACTTCGGGTTGACGGCCAGGTTCCCGCTTGTGCCGGTGGGGTCGGTCATGCCGCTGTAGTTCGAGGTGTGGTCGAAGACGTCGTTGTAGGTCCAGGTGAGCGCGCCGGAGCCGCTGACGGTGACGGCGGCGGAGCGGTCGTTGCCATTGAGGATGGTGTTGTAGACGTGGGTGGTGCCCGTGTCCACCAGGACCAGCCCCGATCCACCCAGGCTGGAGTTGTTGAAGAGGGTCAGGTTGCCGAGATCGCCGCTGGTGCCGTCCAGGTAGAGCCCGCCGCCGCTTGTGCTGGCGCTGTTGCTGTCGATGAGGCTGTTGCTCAGGTCGAAGGAAGCGTCCAGCGCGTAGAGGCCGCCGCCGTACGGGCCCTTGTTCTTGTACAGATCCAGCCCGCTGAGCGTCCCGCCGTAGGGAGCCGACTCGATGGAGAGCCCGCCGCCCACCTCGGTCGCGATGTTGCTGTGGAGAACATTGTTGGTGATGGTCAGCGTGCCCTCGGGGATCTCCGCGTGCAGCCCGCCGCCGTTGCCGGCCTTGTTCGAGCTGATCGTGTTGCCGTCCACCACGCTGGTGTCGTTGTCCAGCTCGATGCCGCCGCCGCCGTCGGCCGCGACGTTGCCCGTCACCGTGTTGTCCAGGATCTCGCTGTGGGCGTGGCTGACCTTGATGCCGCCCCCGTCATCGCCCGCTGTGTTGTAGGTGACGACGTTGTCTTGCAACGTGGCGTAGCCCACGTAGACGCGGATCCCGCCGCCGTCGTCCGTCGCCTCATTGTACGAGACGTCGTTCCCGTAGATGGCCGAGCTGTTGTAGTTGGTGTAGATCCCGGCGCCGTCTCGACCAGCCACGTTGTTCGTGATGGTGTTGCCCTCGATGTCCGCCGACCCCTGGTAGACGTACAGCCCGCCGCCGTTGTAGCCGGAGCTGTTGGCGTCGATCAGGTTGTCTTTGATGGGGATGGATCCGTACACGAAGAGCCCGCCGCCGCCGCCGCCCGGCCCATAGAGCGTCTCGTCGGTGGTGCTGGCCTCGTTGTCGGTGATGTCGTTGAGCTTGACCGTGATCGTCCCGCCCCAGAGGTACATCCCGCCGCCCTCGACCGACTCGTTGCCGGAGATGACGCTGTCGCGAATGAGGCCGCTGCTGTTCTCCGCGGCGATCCCGCCGCCGCGCATCGTGGCGATGTTGCCGCTGATCTCGCTGTACTTGATGAGCAGGCTGCAGGTGTTGGAGAACACGCCGCCGCCGCGGGTGCCGCTGTTGCCCTGCACGAGGCTGCTGTCCAGGGTGAGCGTGGAGCCCTCGCAGCGTACGCCGCCGCCGCCGCCCGCGCCGTTGCCGTTCTGGAGGGTCAGATCGAAGAGGGTGACGTTGGCCGCCCCGCTGATCTGTACGACCGGCCCCCGCCCGCCGCCGTCCAGGATGGTGTCCTCGCCGTCGCCGATGGATCGGAGGTACAGCGTCTTCCCCGAGATCGTCACGTTCTCGCTGAACGTCGCCTCGCACAGCCGCAGGGTGGACCCCGTGTCCACCGCGTTGACCGCGCTCTGGATGGTCGTGTACGCGCCCGTCCCGTCCGGACAGACCTTCACCGTCGTCGCCGCGGCGCGGGCGTCGGTGACGACCAGGGGCAGAGAGAGCATGATCAGGCCGATGATCGTGCCTGTACGCCGAGAATCTGTGGTCTTCATGGTTGCTCCGTGGGCTCGAGGGCGAACGGAGATCGTACCACAGATCGCGTTCTTCCTGATCACTCGTCCGGGACGTCCAGCTCCCCCAGGACGGGCGCGCGGAAGCTGCACGGCGGGCTCAGCGCCTCGCCGTAATAGTCCATGAGGGCCTCGCAGGCAGACGTGCCCTCGCATGCGACGTCGAGGAGGAAGGCGCCCTCAAAGCGGGTCTCGTCCTCGAACTCCAGCGAGAGGACGCGGCTGACCTCGATCCCGCCGCCAAACGTCGCGTAGGACCAGCTCCCGGCGTCGCACAGCAGCGCCTGGTCCTCGAGGGCGCAGGGGTAGAGGCTCCAGAAGTCCAGGTAGACGACCACCGTCTCGCCGCGCGGGTCCAGGATCCAGCGCTGCTCGGGGTCCTGTCGCGTCCGGTCGTCCTCCAGCTCGCAGTCGCCCTCCCAGGTCTCGGAGACCGTGACCGCCCACTCGCCCTCCACCGGCGCGAAGGGCGCCTCCTCCTCCTCGTCCTCTGAGGAATCGGTGGAGGGCGGCGCGGAGGGCGCGGGCGTCGAGGCGCAGGCGAGCAGCGTCGAGAGGAGAGAGAGGGTGATCACGGCTCAATCCCGTCCGGGCAGAAGTGGCGCGCTTCGTTGGTGAACAGGAGGATTCGGATGTCGGTCTCGTGGGCGCCGAAGCGCCAGGAGTCTCCCCACAGCGACGCCGTGCCGCTGTAGTCCGTGGGCGTGTCGTTGAGCGGGACCCGATCCGGCACGAAGCTGTTGGACCACGCGCAGTCCTCCCAGTCGGGGTTGGCCAGGGTCGGCGAGCCCGCCACCCAGGGCACGATGCCGCCGGGGATCGCCTCATCGGGCAGCCCGGTGCTGGCCAGGGTGGCGATGGGGGTCGGGAAGGTCGTGTCCACGTTGCTGTTGTACCAGACGTGGACGCCGTCGTTGAGCCAGCCCTGAACGGGCAGGCCCATCTCGGTGCAGCGCCAGACGCCGTCCCCGTCCAGATCGTCCCAGCCGTCCTCGGCGCAGCGGTTGCGGTTGGCCCACTCGACGAAGACGCCGGTGCGGGTGGTGGCGGTCTTGAGCATCATCGCGCCGTACCAGTCGCGGGCGAAGGTGTCGTCCAGCGCGTCGGGATCGACGCCGTCGGGCCGGAGCTGCAGCGGGTGGATGCCGACGCCTCCGTAGGCATACCCGACATAATCATCCGCAATGTCGATGACGCCGTCCTCGTTGGCGTCGTAGTAGCTGGGCGGCGTCGAGAGGCTGGCGAACCCGCTGGCGGTCTCCCAGGAGAACCGGATCTCCGTGCCGTCCTCGAGGACCACCCGCGGCGTGTAGAAGCCGCGGTGCCGGTACCAGGGCGTGTCGTCGCCCTCTCGTCGCATCCCCTCGATCATCCCCTCCACGCCGGCGCGCATCGTGTCGCCGTGCTCGGTGTACTCCATGCCGCTCAGGCAGCTATAGTAGATATCTTCGTCCTCTTCGGACCAGAAGGGTGTACAGAGGTAGCCCCAGCCCTCGAGATCGAAGGGATCCGGCGGCTGGCCATCGGCGTCGTACTTCGCCAGCACCAGCGCGGGGGTGGTGTAGTCGGGGGCGCAGGCCATCACCAGGCCCGTCGCGACGTGCCAGGTCTCCCCGCCCTCCTTCTCCAGGACCGGCGCCTCCTCGGCGCAGGCTCCCGCGGCCTGACAGGCCAGGAGATCGCCCGCCGCCCCCTCCACGCAGGCGCGACAGTCCGAGCCCTCGGGGAGGAAGCGCTCCAGGTCCAGATCGTCGCAGCCCTCGTCCTCCGCGACCTCGACGTC
>CAZKWG010000524.1:0-6016 GCA_964556105.1 uncultured Enterobacterales bacterium
CGCGTCGGACTGGACCTCGCCCGACTACGACGACAGCGGCTGGGCGCGCGCCCAGGCCATCTTCTACGCGGGAGAGGCGGAGGGTGACGTCCTGGCCGCGGCCTGGGCCACGGCGGACAACTACTATGGGTTGTACCTCGGCGAGGCGGACGGCACCGATCTGCGCCTGGTCGGCGAGGACCCGGACGGCGACTGGACGACCGTGGACGGCTTCGACCTGGAGCTCACCCCGCGGGACCACCTCTTCATCGCCGCCTGGGAGGCCTCGGGCGACTCCGGCAGCCCGCAGATGACCATCGCCGAGGTCGAGCTCTCCGATGGCGTCCTCGGCACCGACGCGGCGACCTTCGAGTGGGTGTTGGGCCCAACGGACGGCCTCCCCGGCCTCCCGCCCGCCGGGCCTCCTCCTGCCGAGGACGAGCTGATCCTGGTTATCGCCGAGGCCGACGCCACAGGCGCCTGGGACGTTCCCGGTGTAGACGCCGCGCGCGGCACGGACCCCTGGGGTTGGGCCGTCAGCGGCAGCTTCAGCGACGCGGCGCGCTTCATCTGGGCGGACACCTTCTCCTCGAGCTCGGTGACCAACACCGAGAACACCTACGCGCTCTTCCGCTCGGTGGAGCCCGTGCTGGGCCTGAGCGGGAGCACCGAGCTCTCCGAGATCCCCACCACGGCGCTCTTCCGAACGAGCTTCTCGTTGGACGCCGACCCGGCCGCGACCACGCTCTCGCTGTCGTGCGTCCTGGACGACGGGGCGGTGGTGTACCTGAACGGCGTCGAGGTTCACCGCGAGAACCTGGCCGAGGGCGCGGTCGTCGCGACGACCCTGGCTCAGACCGCGGTCACGGACGGCGGGGAGCTCGACGTGGCGCTCTCCGCGGACGCGCTGGTGCGCGGCGAGAACGTGCTGGCGGTGGAGCTGCACCAGGCCGCGGATCCCGACCTGGACCTGCGCTTCGGCTGCGCGCTCTCCGCCCGCGTCTCGCCCGGTCAGACCGAGCCCACCCTGGTCCTGAACGAGCTGGCGGCGGCCACCGAAGATCCATTCTGGGTGGAGCTGTCCGAGCAGAGCGGGCGCGACCAGGACACGAGCGGCCTCGTGCTCGCCTCGTCCTCGGGCGGTGAGCTCGTCCTGCCCGACGGGAGCCTGGAGGCCGGCGGCCTGCTGCACCTGGACGCGCTCGGCTTCGACGTCGAGCCGGGGGATGTGTTGGTTCTGTACGCGGCTGGGCGCAGCGCGGTGCTCGACGCCGCGCGCGTGACCTGGAGCGCGCGCGCCCGCGAGGAGGACGGCGGCGCCTGGCGGACGCCGGACGAGCCCACCCCTGGCGAGCCCAACCGCGTCACGCTGAACGAGGACATCGTGATCAGCGAGATCCTCTACCATCACGCGCCCCGCTCGGTAGACGGCGAGCCCGTCACCGACGATCCCGAGGAGTGGATCGAGCTGTACAACCGGGGCGCAGAGACGGTGGACCTCGGCGGCTGGCAGCTCGTGGACGCCGTCGCCTTCGAGTTCCCCTCGGGCACCACGCTTGCGCCGGGGGCCTGGCTGGTCGTCGCCAACGACGCGGCCGCCCTCTCTGCGCTCTACCCCGACATCGACGTGTTGGGTGATCTGGACGGGCGTCTGGACAACAACAGCGACCGGATCCTCCTCCTGGACGCCGCCGGGAACCCCGCCGACGAGGTGCGCTACACCGACGACGGGCGCTGGCCCTCCGCCGCGGACGGCGGCGGGTCGAGCCTGGAGCTGCGCGACGTGTACGCCGACAACGCCGCCGCCGAGAGCTGGGCGGCCAGCGACGAGACCGCGCGCGCCGGCTGGGTGGAGGTCTCCTATCGCGGCGAGGCCACCTCCAGCGCGGTCGGCCCCGACGGCACCTGGGAGGAGATCGTCCTCGGCCTGCTCGACGCGGGCGAGGTGCTCCTCGACGACCTGAGCGTGATCCGCGACCCCGACACCGCGCCCACGGAGATCGTGCAGAATGGCGGCTTCGAGGACGGCGGCGCGAGCTGGCGCCTGCTGGGCAACCACCAGGCCAGCGCGGTGGTGACTGATCCGGACGATCCCTCCAACCCGGTGCTGAGGCTCGTCGCCACGGGCGCCACCGGCCACATGCACAATCACGCCGAGAGCACCCTGCTGGAGCCCGTCCGCGGCCGGGAGTACCAGATCTCCTACCGCGCCCGCTGGGTCTCCGGCAGCAACCAGCTCAACACGCGGCTCTACTTCAACCGACTTCCCAACACGGCCCGCATCGAGCGCCCCTCGCTGGCGGGGACGCCCGGCGCGCCCAACACACGCGCTGAGGACAACCTGGGCCCCAGCTTCTCCGACCTCGCCCAGGACGTCGCCGTGCCCGCGGCGGCGGAGCCCGTGACGATCTCCGTCGCGGTCGCCGACCCGGATGGCGTGGCCGAGGTGAGCCTCTGGTCCTCCGTGGATGGCGCCGCGGCCGAGGCGCGACCCATGGTGGAGGGGGCGGCCGGCCAGTGGGAGGGCACGCTGGAGGGCCAGGAGGCGGGCGCGCTCGTACAGTTCTGGGTCGAGGCGGTGGACGCGCTGGGCGCCAGCGCCACCTTCCCGGCGGCTGGCCCCGACTCCCGGGCGCTGATCCGCTTCGACGACGGCGAGGCCGCGACCCACGGCCTGCACAACCTGCGCATCCTGATCACCGCGGGTGACTCGGACTGGCTGCACGACGACATCAACCTGATGAGCGACGATGTTGTGGGTGGAACGGTCGTCTACAACGAGTCCCAGGTCTTCTACGACGTGGGCGTGCGCCTCAAGGGCAGCGAGCGCGGCCGGCCCGAGGACCTGCGCCTGGGCTACGGCCTTCGTTTCCAGCGCGAGCGGCCCTTCCGCGGCAGCCACACCAGCGCCCTCGTCGATCGCTCCGAGGGCGTCGGCTACGGCCAGCGCGAGGTGCTGATGAACCTCGTCATGACCGCCGCCGGCTCCGTCTCCGGGGAGCACAACGATCTCGTCCAGGCGATCACGCCCCTCTCCGAGCACATCGGCCCCGCCGAGCTGCAGCTCGACCGCTTCAGCGATCTCGTGCTCGCCGCGCAGTTCGAGGACGGCGACCAGGGGACGGTCTTCGAGTACGAGCTCATCTACTACCCGCTCACCACCGACGACGGGACGGCCGAGGGCTACAAGCTGCCCCAGCCCGACGCGGTCGTCGGCACCGCGATCACCGATCTCGGATCGGATCGCGAGGCCTACCGTTGGAATTTCCTGATCCAGAGCAACGAGGATCAGGACGATTACGAGGCCATGATCCGGCTCGGTCAGGCCTTCGCCCTCTCGGACGCGGCCTTTCTGGCCGAGGTGGGCGAGGTGATCGACGTCGACCAGTGGCTGCGCGCGTTCGCCTTCGCCACGCTGAGCGGCTCTATCGACAACTATGGGAGCGACGGCAGCCAACACAACGCGCAGCTCTATGTGCGTCCCGAGGACGGGCGCGTGCTGTACTTCCCCCACGATCTCGACTTCTTCGGCAGCAGCGCCATGGCCCTGGTCGGGAACGGGGATCTGGCCCGGCTCATCGAGGATCCCGCCAACCACCGCGCCTACTACGGGCACCTGCAGGACATCATCGCGCGGGCCTACAACACGGACTACCTGGCGCCCTGGTGCGCCCAGCTCGGCCGGCTGCTGCCCGACCAGGACATCGACGGGCACTGCTCGTTTATCGACGAGCGCGCCGACTGGGTCCTGTACGGCGCGTCGGACGCCGTGATGACGCTCTATCCAAGCGTGGAATTCCAGATCACGACCGGCGGGGGCGCCGACCTCTCCGTCGCGGCGCGGGAGATCACGCTGGAGGGCGAGGCCTGGCTGGACGTGCGGCAGATCGCCCTGGACGGCGGCGAGGCGCTGGAGCTCACCTGGCTGGACGAGGGGACCTGGTCCGTGCGCGTGCCGCTGGAGGATGGGCCGAACACCGTCACGCTCGTGGCGACGGACCTGCACGGCGCGGTGGTGGGCGAGGACACGGTGGTCGTGACCTCTACCGGGGGGTGAGCGCGGCGCGCGTCCTTGACGTCGCGCCAATCATGTAATATCTGAAGTTACATGAAACCAGACGGTCGACTCTCGGGCGTGCTCCACCTGCTGCTCCACATGGCGCAGCGGCCGGGGCCGTTGACCTCAGAGGCCCTGGCGCGGGCGATGGACACCAACCCCGTGGTGATCCGCCGCGTCCTGGCAGGGCTTCGCGAGCACGGCCTCGTCGCCTCCGAGCGTGGGCACGGCGGCGGCTGGACGCTCACCTGCGCGCTCGAGCGGGTCACGCTGCGCGAGGTCTACGAGGCGCTGGGCAGCCCGGCGCTCCTGGCCATCGGGCATCGCGAGCCCTCGCCCCGCTGCCTGGTCGAGCAGGCCGTCAACGCCGCTCTCGGGCGCAGCTTCGACGAGGCCGAGCGCGCGCTGCTCGCAGGGCTGGGCCAGGTCACGCTGGCGCAGCTCGCCGCCGATGTCCAGGCGCGCGCCGCCGACACCGATCCACTCGCGCAGGGAGAACATCATGCAGACTGTCCATGACGTGCTCATCGTCGGAGGTGGCCCGGGTGGGCTGCAGGCGGCGCTCACCCTCGCGCGGGCGCGTCGGCGTGTGCTCCTCTGCGACGCCGGGCCGCGTCGAAACGCCGCCGCGAAGGCCGTCCACAACCTCCTCACCCGCGACGGCATCCCGCCCGAGGAGCTCCGGTCGGTCGCCCGCGCGCAGCTCGCCGCCTACCCGAACGTCCAGATCGAGGACCTCCCCGTGCTGGCCCTCGGCGGCGCGCGCGGGGCCTTCCAGGCGACCCTGCCCACGGGCGTCGTGACGGCGCGTCGCGTCCTCCTCGCCACCGGGATGGTGGACCAGCCGTTGCCCTTGGAGGGCTCTCAGGCCCTGTGGGGGCGGTCGATCTTCCAATGCCCCTACTGTCACGGCTGGGAGGAGCGCGACCGGCGCTGGGGCTTCCTCGTCTCGCCCACCAACGCCGCCCACCTCCTGCCTTTCGCCCTGATGTTGCGCGCCTGGAGCCCCGACGTCACCGTCTTCACCCAGGGCGTCGTGACGCTGGCCGAGCCTGCTCTGGCCGCCCTCCTCGCCGCCGGCCTGCGCGTCGAGACGGCGCCCATTCGACGCCTCGCCGGCGTGCCCCTGGAGCGCGTCGAGCTGGAGGATGGCGTCGTCGTCCCTTGCGAGGTCCTCTTCGCGCACCCGCCGCAGCGCCAGGTCCAGCTCGTCCAGGATCTGGGGCTCGCCTTGGATGACGACGGCTTCGTGCAGGTGGATCCAATGCGGCGCGAGACCTCGGTGCCGGGGATCTACGCTTCGGGAGACCTGACCACGCGCATGCAGGCCGCGGTGGCGGCGGCCGCTGCGGGCATGCAGGCGGCGGCGGCGTTGAACGGCGAGCTGTCGATGGCGCTGGCGCTGGGTGGGGGGTGAGGGGACGGGGCCGCGTCGATGCGGTCTGGTTCGGGGGGAGAGGGGACGGAGGCGAGTGAGACCTTCGACTTCGGCACGGTGCTTCAATGGGGCCTGGCTCGGGAGGCCGGGAGAGGGCCAGCAACGCGGCTCTCACCACGACCTGGGCCTACAAGCTTCAATGGGGCCCGGCTCATTCGGCCGGGAGAGAGGGCCACCGGCATCATGTCCGGCGTCAACGTGTGGGTGCTTCAATGGGGCCCGGCTCATTCGGCCGGGAGAGCGCTCTAACAACGAATCGGCCACGCAGCGGTCGAAGCGGCTTCAATGGGGCCGGCTCATTCGGCCGGGAGAGGGGGCGACCGGGATCATGAGCGGAGTCAACGTCTGGGTGCTTCAATGGGGCCCGGCTCATTCGGCCGGGAGAGGGCGCCCGATGAGACGCGCCCTCTTGACGCATCATGACCGCTTCAATGGGGCCCGGCTCATTCGGCCGGGAGAGGGCGAGTTTTGGGCGTGGGCCGCGAAGATGGCGAAGGAGCTTCAATGGGGCCCGGCTCATTCGGCCGGGAGAGGGAGATGAA
>CAZKWG010000525.1:0-6014 GCA_964556105.1 uncultured Enterobacterales bacterium
GCTGCCCCGCCGCGTAGAGCTCCTCCAGGATGAGATCCTTGGAGAAGAAGCCCGCGAGGCCGGGAAAGCCCGCCAGCGCCAGCGAGCCCACCACGAAGAGCACCGTGGTCGGCTTCATCTTCTTCCACAGCCCGCCCATCTCCGTCATCTCATTGGAGTGGACCGCGTGGATGACCGAGCCCGCCCCCAGAAAGAGCAGGGCCTTGAAGAAGGCATGCGTGGTCAGGTGGAAGTAGCCGCCCAGCATGGCGCCGCCGCCCAGCCCGGCCACCATGTACCCGAGCTGGCTGCAGGTCGAGTAGGCCAGCACCTTCTTGATGTCCGTCTGCACCATCGCCGTGCAGGCCGCCACGACCGCCGTGATCGCGCCCACCCAGCACATGACGGCGAGCACCTCGGGCGCCCCCGCGAAGATGGGCCAGGCCCGCACGATGAGGAAGACGCCCGCCGCCACCATCGTCGCCGCGTGCAGCAGCGCGCTGACCGGGGTGGGGCCCTCCATCGCGTCCGGCAGCCAGACGTGCAGCGGCACCTGGGCGCTCTTGCCCATCACGCCGAGGAAGAGCAGCGCCGCCACCGCCGTCGGGATCTCCGGCGCGTCCCAGGAGAATCCGCCCGTGCTCACGTAGAGCAGGACGATGCCGCTCATCAGCCCGATGTCGGCGAAGCGCGTCACCCAGACCGCCTTGACCGCCGCCTTGCCCGCCGAGGGCTTGCGCCAGTAGTGGCCGATCAGCAGGTACGAGCACAGCCCGACCAGCTCCCAGCTCACCAGGAGCTGCAGCAGGTTCGGCGCCAGCACCAGCCCGCCCATGGCGACGATGAACAACGAGTGCCAGGTGTAGTAGCGCCCGATGTCCGGCTTCGACTCGTCCGCCATGTAGGCCAGCGAATAGAGCTGGACGCAGGCCGCGACCAGCGTGACCACCACCAGCATCCCGCTGGAGACGGCGTCCACCCTGAGCCCGACCTCGGCCATCGAGCGGCCGCCCAGCGTGAGCCAGCTCGTGGTCCACGCCACCGGGCGCGCCGGGTCCAAGGTGGCGAGCGCCCCCACGGCGCTGCCGAAGGAGCCCACGGCGGCCAGGGTGGAGATCGCCCCCGCCAGCCTGCCCGTGTGGCGGAGCGGCCAGACCACCGCCAGCAGCACGAAGCTGGCGAGCGGGAGGAGGAGGGCGGCGGCGGCGTAGAGAAGCATCGTCTAACCCCGCAGCTCGCCGAGCTCGCTCGTGTCGATGTTCTTGTGGGTGCGGGCGGCGAGGATGATCAGCGCCAGCCCGACCACCACCTCCGCCACCGTCAGCGCGATGGCGAAGAGGGCCAGGGCCTGCCCCCAGGGGTGCCCGCCGTAGCGCGAGAACGCGACGAGGTTCAGGTTCGCGGCGTTCGCCATCAGCTCGACGCTGAGCACGATCGCGATCAGGTTGCGGCGCGTGAGCACGCCGTAGAGCCCGATCGAGAACATCGCCCCGGCGACCAGCAGCCAGAGCCCGAGGCCAGGGCCGATCATTCGTCCGTCCTCCTCGCCAGCACGATGGCGCCCACCATCGCCCCCAGCAGCAGCACCGAGAGCGCCTCGAAGGGCAGCACCAGCTCGGTCATGAAGAGCGCCCCCAGCGCCTGCGCGTCCGGCCCCTGACCCGTCTCGGTCGCCAGATCCGAGCGCACCACCGCGCCGACCACGAGCGCGAAGACCGCCGCGGCGATCAGCGCGCCGGTCCCCTGCCCCACCGAGTCACCGGCGGGGATCGCCCCGCTCCCGCGCCTCGCGAGCATGACGGCGAAGAGCATCAGCGTGATCACGCCGCCCGTGTAGAGCAGCACCTGAATGGCGGCCAGGAAGCCCGCGTCCAGCACGGCGTAACAGGCCGCCGTCCCGAGCAGGGTCAGCGCCAGCCAGAGCACCCCGTGAACGAGATCCTTCGTGCGGACCACCATGCCCGCGCCCAGCAGCGAGACCGCGCTCGCCAGGCCCGCGACGATCCATGTGCTCATCCGCCCGCCCCTTCCGCCGGGCGAGCCTCAGCCGGCGCCGCCTTGGGCTTCTCCACCTTGGGAGGCTCCTGCATCCCGATGAGCAGCGTGCCCGTGCCCCAGGACTTCACCTTGGCCTCGTTCGCGTACAGGCGCTCCATGGTCAGCACCATGTCCTCGCGCGAGTACGTGGGCAGCGTCTGCTCCCGCAGCATGACGATCGCGTCCGTCGGGCAGACCTGCACGCAGAGCTCGCAATGAATACAGGCGTTTACGTCCAGCGTGAAGTCCTTGCACCAGCCACGCTGCTTGCCGGTCTTCTCCGACGCCGCGCGCCCCCCCGGCACCACCGTGATGATGAAGCTGGGGCAGATCTTCTCGCACATCTTGCAGCCGATGCACGCCTCGTCCCCGTGCTCGTCATGGACCAGGGCGAAGCTGGTGCGGAAGCGCTCCGCCCGCGGGCGATCTCCCTTCCACGGCAGGGGCTCGGTGTTCATCGGTCGGAACACGTTGCGAAACGCGACCCACATCGACTGAAGATTGGCGGACAACCAGTTCATGTGAGGTACACCCAGAGGGCGCTCAGCACGACGAGCCCGAGAGAGAGGGGGACGAGCAGACGCCAGCAGAAGGCCATGAACTGGTCAGCGCGGTAGCGCAGCAGGGTCCAGCGGATCCAGAAGATCCCGGCGAACAGCAGCAGCGCTTTGCCCAGCAGCCAGTGCATCCCGTCCGGCCCGGGGCCGTCGAAGCCGCCCAGGAAGAGCGCGGAGAGCAGCAGGCTGCTGATCAGCGTGTGCACGTACTCGGCCAGGTAGAACAGGCCGAATTTCATGCCGGTGTACTCGATGGTCACGCCCGCGACCAGCTCGCTCTCCGCCTCGGGGATGTCGAAGGGGATGCGGTTCGCCTCCGCCAGCGAGGTGATGAAGAAGATCCCGGCGGCGACGATGCCGATGCCCGGCGGCCAGAACAGGAACCACTTCCCGCCCTGCTGCGCGGCGATGATGTCGTCGAGGCGGAAGCTGCCGGAGAGCACGATCGGCACCAGCGCGGTGAGCAGCAGCGGCACCTCGAAGGAGACCGCCTGCGCCGCGGCGCGCATCCCGCCCAACAAGGCGTACTTGTTGTTGCTGGCCCAGCCCGCCATCCACACTGGAATCACGCCCAGGCTGGTCGCGCTCAGCGCGAAGAGCAGCCCGATGTCCAGATCGGCGGGCACCAGGCCGGGCGCGAAGGGAAAGACCGCCAGCGAGGAGAGGATCACGATGACGCCCAGCGGCGGCGCCATGTTGAAGAGCGCGCGGTCGGCGTCCTTCGGGACGATGTCCTCCTTCTGCATCAGCTTGAGCACGTCGGCGACGGGCTGCAGCAGGCCGAAGGGCCCGACCTCGGTGGGGCCGGGGCGGTTCTGCATGCGCGCGGCGAACTTGCGCTCGTACCAGATCGACCACCCCGCGATGGTCATCAGCACGGAGAGCATGACGAAGCCGACCAGGGCGCCCCAGACGAAGGGGGTTGACTCGGGACTCACCGGTCCACCTCCCCGAGGATGGGGTCCAGGCTCCCCAACGTGACGATGATGTCCGAGACGTTGTTGCCCGGCGCCAGGTAGGGCAGCGCGGCGATCGCGTGCAGCGAGGGCGGCCGGATCTTGCAGCGGTAGGGCTTGTCCGTGCCGTCGGACACGACCCAGGTGCCGATCTCGCCGCGCGCGCTCTCGATGCAGGCGTAGGCCATGCCCGCCTTCGGCTTCACCGCGCCCGGCAGCTTCACCGGCTTGAGCGCCCCGATCGGGCCCTCCGGGACGCCGTCGATCAGGAGCAGCACCAGCCGCACGCTCTCCCGAAGCTCGGCCAGCCGCACCTCGTAGCGGGCCAGGCAGTCGCCCTGGCTGGCCGTCGCCACCTTGAGATCGAGCTGGCCGTAGACGCCATAGGGCTTGTCGCGGCGCAGATCCCAGTCCACGCCCGACGCGCGCAGGTTCGGGCCGGAGATGCCGAGCTCCATCGCCAGGCCCGCGTCCAGCACGCCCACCCCGCGGGTGCGGGCCAGGAAGATCTTGTTCTCGCGGACGAAGTCCTCGTACTCCTGGATGCGATCCTGGATGACCAGGAAGGTGCTGCGCACCTTCTCCGCGAAGCCCGCCGGCAGCTCGTGACGGCAGCCGCCCACGGTCAGCGTGTTGTAGTGGAAGCGCCCACCGGTCCACAGCTCGTAGCAGTCCAGGATCGTCTCGCGCTCCCGGAAGGTGTGCATGAAGATGGTCGCGCCGCCGCCGATGGCGCCGCCCATGTCCAGGCTCCAGGTGCCGAGCCAGAGCAGGTGGCTGGCCACGCGCTGCATCTCCGCGCCGAGCGTGCGCAGGTGCTGCGCCCGCGGCGGGGGCTCCACCCCCATCAGCGTCTCGAAGGCGTGGTTGATCGCCCACTCATTGGTGAACGGGCTCACATAGTCGTTCTTGTCCACCACGGGCGTGATCTGAACATAGCTGAGCTTCTCGCACAGCTTCTCGACGCCGCGGTGCAGGTAGCCCAGATAGGGCACCGCCTTGATGCAGACCTCGCCGTCCAGGTAGAGCTTGACGCGCAGCACGCCGTGGGTGGAGGGGTGCTGCGGGCCCAGGTTCAGGACCAGCAGATCCCCTTCCGGGTCGTACTGCTCGATGTCCAGGAAGGGGTCCGGTCGCGGCGGCCCCCGGGTGGGCGTCGGCTTCGAGGACGCCTCTGCGGCGGCCCCGTGAGGACCGTGGGCGTCGTGCGCTGCGCTCATCGCCATGGCGCGTGCCTCGTCTCGATGGCGTAATCGCGGCGCAGCGGGTGGCCCTCCCAGTCCTCGGGCATCATGATGCGGCGCAGGTCCGGGTGGCCCTCGAAGACCGTGCCGACCAGATCGAACTGCTCGCGCTCCTGCCAGTCGGCGCCCGCCCAGACGCTCGTGAGCGAGGGCACCGCCTCGCCCGTCGGGCACCAGACGCGGAAGGCCATCTCCTGGCCCGGGATGCGGCGGACGCGGTACCAGACCATCGTACGGTCGGGATCCGCGTCCTTCGCCGCGTAATGGACGGCGGCGCAGCCCGTGAAGTAGCCGAAGCCCAGCTCGTCCTTGAGCGCGCGGGCGAACGCCAGCAGGGACTCCCGCGGGATGACCGGGCCCTCGGGCGGGAGCTCGCTCACCCCGAAGCGGGCGCAGAGCGCGATGGTGTCTTCGCTCCAGCTCATGGGGCGCTCCGCCGCATGCTGCCGCCCGGATCCAGGCCGAGCACGCTGTCTTCCTGCGCCTGGTCCAGGGCCGGGTCGCGCGCGGGGTCGCCGATGCGCGGCAGGCTCGGCGCGCGCAGCCCGTTCATGTCCGGCCGCAGCTCGGCCTCGACGTACTCGCCGGCCCGCTTCTTCAGGATCTTCTCCTGCAGGCGCCGGAAGCCCATCATCAGCGCGTCCGGGTTCGGCGGGCAGCCGGGCACGTAGACGTCCACCGGCATGAAGGTGTCCACGCCCGGCACGACACTGTAGATATCACGGTAGAAATCGCCGGAGATCGCGCAGGATCCCATGGCGATGGCCCACTTGGGCTCGGGCATCTGGTCCCAGAGCTTCTTGACGCGCGGCGCCATCTTCACCGTGATCGTGCCGGCGATGACCATCACGTCGGAGTGCCGGGGCGAGCCGCGGGCGATGGTGCCGATGCGGTCGGTGTCGAAGCGCCCGCAGGCGGCGGCCATGAACTCGATGCCGCAGCAGGAGGTGGCCATCGGGAAGACCCACAGCGCGTTGGCCTGGCCCCAGGTCAGCACCTTGTCGGCGGTGGTGAGCCCGATGTCCACGCCGGGCATCCGCTCGAGCAGCTCGTAGAGCGGGTGACTGAAGCTCTGACCGGCCTCGTTCACTGCCATCGCAGCGCCCCTTTGCGGATCGCGTAGAGCCAGCCGAGCATGAGGATTCCCAGGAACACGAACATCGTGACGATGGCGACTGCGCCCAGCGGCTCCACGTTCACCGCCCAGGGCAGGAGGAAGGCGGTCTCGACGTCGAAGACGA
>CAZKWG010000526.1:0-6009 GCA_964556105.1 uncultured Enterobacterales bacterium
GCCTGCGCGCCCTCTCCATCCAGGTCACCATCGACGACTTCGGCACGGGCTACTCCAGCCTCTCGCACCTCAGCATGTTCCCGCTCGACGGCCTGAAGATCGACCGGACCTTCGTGAACATGCTCAACGGGGTGACGGGCGGTGAGCTGTCGCTGGCCCGCTCGATCATCGCCCTCGCCCGGCAGGTCGGTCTGGAGGCCATCGCCGAGGGTGTGGAGACGCCTGCGCAGGCCGAGGCGCTGCGGGCGCTGGACTGTGAATTCGCCCAGGGATTTTATTTCGAGCGTCCCGTTCCAGTGCAGACCGCGATCCGCCTGTTGGCGCTGCAGGGACCCTGAGCACGACCAGAGGAGAACGCGTATGGATCTCTCGCTTCGCCAGAAGGGCCGCCACTTCGCCGTCACCGGCGCCAGCTCCGGGATCGGGCGCGCCATCGCGGTTCGCCTGGGCGCCGAGGGCGCGAACCTCACGCTGATCGCCCGCCGCGCCGAGCTGCTGGAGGCGGTGGCCTCGGACGTGATCGAGGCGGGGGCGGGCATCGTGCAGGTGGCGACCGCGGATGTCCGCGACCAGGCGCAGGTGGACGCCGCCTTCGACGAGGGCGCCGACGCGCTCGGCCCCTATGTCGGGGTGGTGGCGGCGGCGGGCGTGGGCGGGCCGAACCTGCCTGGGCCGGGCGACCGCTTCCTCGAGGTGATCCAGACGAACCTGAGCGGCACCTACTTCAGCCTGCGGGCGGCGCAGCGCCACCTCGCCGAGGGGCCGGACGCGCGCCACATGATCGTGCTGGCCTCCGTGCTCGCCCGCTTCGGAGTGGCCCAGCACACCGCCTACTGCGCGTCGAAAGCGGGCCTGCTCGGCCTGGTGCGCGCGCTGGCCTTGGAGCTCGCGCCGCAGAACGTCCAGGTCAACGCGGTCTGTCCGGGCTGGGTCGAGACGGACATGGCCTGGGAGGGGATCGACGGGATCGCCGCCGCCATCGGCGGTACGCGGGAGCGGGCGCTGCAGATCGCGATGCGCGCGGTGCCGCTGGGGCGGATGAGCCAGCCCGAGGACGTCGCCGGTCTGGTAGCGTACCTGCTCAGCCCCGACGCGCGCGGCGTGACGGGGCAGGGCCTCGACATCAACAACGGCGCGTGGATGGGCTGAACGGGGGCAGGGATGCACAGGCTGCTGAAGCTGACGCTGCTGGCGGGGATCGGCCTGGGCTGCCCGAAGCGGTCGCCCACGCCAGAGGCCAGGACGTTCACGATCCTGGGGCTCAACGACATCTACCGGATCGAGGGGCTCGTCGAGTCCAACACGGGCGGCGTCGCGCGGCTGCGCACCTTGCGGGCCTCGCTGGAGGCGGAGGGCCAGGACGTGCTGGTCGTGCTGGCCGGCGATCTGCTCGGTCCCAGCTTCATGAGTCGCCTCTATGGCGGCGACCAGATGATCGAGGGCCTGGGCTGGCTGGACGGCGATCCCGCGGCGCGGGACGAGGACCTCTGGGTGACCTTCGGCAACCACGAATTCGACAAGAGCAAGCTCAAGGACGCGGCGCGCCTGGACGCGCAGGTCGAGGCGGCCGGGTTTCACTGGGTCAGCAGCAACGTCGTCTTCGCCAGGGGCGAGGACGGCCAGCCGCTGATCGGCGCGCCGAACCTGGTCAGCGGCGTCGTCGTCGAGCGGGGCGGGATCAAGGTCGGCATCCTCGGGCTGACCATCGACAGCAAGCACCCGGAGTACGTGGAGACCTTCCTCGACCCGGCGACGGTGGCGCGCGAGATGACGGCCTCGCTGCGCGCGCAGGGGGCGGAGGTGGTCATCGCCATCACCCATCTGGCGATGGCCGAGGACATGGCGCTGCTCCAGGAGCTGGGCGCGGACGGGCCGGACCTGGTGCTGGGCGGGCACGACCACGTCCGGCAGTGCGCCGAGGTGGGCGGGAGGCCCGTCTACAAGGCCGACGCAGACGGGGTGACGGCCAGCGTGATCCGCGTGACCCTCTGGGAGGGGGCTCCACTGGAGCTGGATCACCGCTACGCGTACCTGGGGGGATCTCCCGCGCCGAGCGCCGAGGTGAAGTGCCGGTCGAACCCGCTCGAGCGCGCCTTCGAGCCGGATCCTGTGGTACAAGCCTGGGTGGATGAGCGGCTCAGCGCCTTCGACGCCACCTGGTGCGGCGAGAAGATGGCGCTGGCGCCGGGCTGTCTGTCGGAGAAGCTGAGCGTGACCACGACGCCGTTCATCGCCGAAGAGGAGCGGATCCGCCGCTACGAGACCTCGGGCGGGAGCTGGGTGGCCGACCAGATGCGCGCCGCCTTCGCCAGCCAGGGCGCGCAGATCGCCTTCCTCAACGCCGGCAGCCTGCGGCTGAACCAGGATCTCCCGGCCGGCGCGCCGATCACCCGCCGCCACGTCGAGGAGCTGATCGGCTTCCCGTCGCCGCTGCGCCTGGTGCGCATCAAGGGGGCGACGCTACAAGCGGTGGTGGATCGCGCCGTCTACGACTGGACGGGCAGCGGCCACTGGCTGCAGATCAGCGGCTTCGCGTATCGCCACGACCCGACGGCCGGCACCGCCACCGCGCTCACGCTGCTCACGCCCGAGGGCCCGCGCCCGGTGCGACCGGACGAGGACATCATCGCCGTCGTCCCGGACTTCCTGGTCAACGCGGCGATGGATCAGGACGGCTACACCATGCTCCGACCCTCGGACGTGATCTCGGGAGACGGAACGCCGGAGCTCAAGCAGCTCCTCTTCGAGCGGCTCTCGCAGGCGGGCGCGGGCGGGATCGCCCCGGCGCGCGAGGGTCGCATCTGCAACACGCTGGAGTCCGCCCCCTGTCTGGCGGTTGGACAGGGACGGATATAGAGTGAGTGCTCTCAGAGGAGATCCCATGTTCGCTCGTCTCGCCGTGCTGCCGCTGCTCGTTCTGTCTGCCTGCGGCGTGAACGAAAACAACTGGGGCGACAAGAACGCCAAGGTCATGTGCGACTACATGGAGCGCTGTGACGCGCTGGAGTTCTTCTACCTCTACGACGACCAGGGCGAGTGCATGGACAAGCAGCTCGACTACTGGGACGAGTACGGCGAGCAGACCAAGCAGGGCTGCAAGTTCGACGAGGAGGCGGCCAACGAGTGCCATTCCCTCCTCAACCAGTCCTGCGAGAAGATCGCCGACGACATCGACGACGTTCAGTCCACCTGCGCAGAGGCCTGGAACTGCACCGGTCTGTACGGGGGCTAGCCGCGGTCTGCGGGCTCGCGGCCGGAGCGCTGGACGGGCTGCTGGCGGCGGAGCGCATGCGGGCCGCGCTGGCGCCGGGGGAGCGCGAGACGCTGGTCGGCGCGGGGGCCCTGGTCGGCCTCGCGGTGGTGCTGGGCCTCTGGGCGCTGAGCGGGACGCTGCGCTGGGCGCTGGGGTGGTGGTGGCGCCGCCGTGGACGCGCGCTCCCGGGCGCGCTCTCCTGGGGGCTGACCGGTGGGCTCGGACTGCTGGGCGCGGGCCTGTTGCTGGCGCCGCTGCGGGAGGGGCGCGGCGAGGCGCTGACCGCGACGGCGGCGGTCGGCGGGGGAGGGCCCGACCTCGTCCTGGTCACCTTGGACACGCTGCGCGCGGACCACGTGGGCGCCATCGGCGGCGCTCGTCGGGCGGTCAGCACACCGAACCTGGACCGGCTGGCGAACGAGGGCGCGCTGTTCACCCGCGGGGTCTCGCCGGTGCCGCTCACGCTCCCCGCCCACGCGGCGATGTTGAGCGGCCAGCACCCGCTCGAGCTCGGGCTGCTGCGCAACGGGATGACGGTCCCGGTCGAGGCCACGCTGGTCGCCCCGACGCTGCGCGCGGCGGGCTACCGCACCGGCGCCTTCGTCTCGGCGGCCGTGCTGCGCGGGAAGACGGGGATCGCCGAGGGCTTCGAGCGCTTCGACGATCGGTTCTCCACCGCGGACCGGCTGGCCGGCATCGGGCTGCTGAAGCCGGTGTTGAGCGCGCTCGAGCTGCTGCCGCGCGAGCGCCGCGGTGACGAGACGATGTCGCGGGCGCTGGACTGGCTGCAGGCGGGCGACGGGCGGCCCACCTTCCTCTGGATCCACCTCTACGACTGCCACGCGCCCTACCGGCCGCCGGCCCCCTACGACGCGCAGTACGCCTGGGACAGCCCCGACGCGCAGGGCAACCCCGAGGAGATGCGCGCGGCGCGCGAGGCCATCCGCTCGGCGCACCAGGTCTTCTCTCCCTTCATCCCCTTCGATCTTCGGGCGGCGGTCGCGCGCTACGCCGGGGAGGTGAGCTTCGTCGACGCCCTGGTCGGTCGCCTGCTCGCGGCCCTGCCGGCGGAGACGCGGCTGGTGGTGGCGGCGGACCACGGCGAGAGCCTGACGGAGCATGGCGAGCTGGTCGGGCACGGCAGCCAGGTCTACGACACGACGACGCGGGCGCCGATCTGGGTGCGCGGGCCCGAGGTGGCGGCGGGATCGCGCGTCGAGACGCCGGTGCCGCTGGAGGCGGTCGGCGCGACCCTCCGGGCCCTGACCGGTCACGCGACGGGCGAGCCCTCGCTGCTGGACGCGCTCACGGCGCCCTGGCCTGCGCTGCCGCTGACCAGCTTCGCCGGCACGCAACAGTCCCAGGACGCGATCCCCATCCAGAAGGGCTGGGAGGTCGCGCGGGTGGACTACAATACCAAGTGGATCTCGCGCAAGGACGGGACGCCCGAGCGCTACGCGCCGACGCTGGATCCAGGCGAGCTGAACGATCTCGCGTCGGGCGCGCCCGAGCCGGAGCGGGCCGGCTTCGTCGCGGAGGCGGAGCAGATCCGCGGCAGGCTGATCGACATCGCCGCCCTGCCCGCCCCGGTGGATCCCGAGACCTCAGAAGAGCTGCGCGCCCTGGGCTACACGGAGTGAGCGCGGGAGAGCGGGCGAGGCCTCCGCGCGGGCCCGCGCCCAGATAAGGCGGTGCGCCAGTGGAGCCCGCCATGACCAGCCCCTTCCCGCACCTGTTCGCGCCGCTCGATCTCGGCTTCCTCACGCTGAAGAACCGGCTGGTGATGGGCTCCATGCACACGGGGCTGGAGGACCGCTTCTGGAATTACCCGAAGCTGGCGGCCTATTTCGCCGAGCGCGCCCGGGGCGGGGTCGGGCTCATCGTCACGGGCGGCATCTCGGTGAACCGCCGCGGCTGGCTGCTGCCCGCGGGCGGCACGATGAACACGCGCGCCGACGTGCGCAACCACGCCCAGGTCACGGCCGCCGTCCACGCGCACGGCGGGCGCATCCTCATGCAGGCCATCCACGCCGGGCGCTACGGCTACCACCCGTTCTCCGAGTCGGCCTCGGCGATCAAGGCGCGGATCAACCCCTTCTCCCCGCGCGAGATGAGCGTGGCGCGCATCGGCGCGGTGGTGGACGACTTCGCCCACGCCAGCGCCCTGGCGCGCGAGGCCGGCTACGACGGGGTGGAGGTGATGGGCAGCGAGGGCTACCTGCTCAACCAGTTCCTCTGCCAGCGGGTGAACAAGCGCACCGACAGCTACGGGGGCGACATCGAGGGGCGCATGCGCTTCGCCCTCGAGGTGGTGCAGGCCATCCGGCGCGCCGCGGGTCGGGACTTCCTCGTGATGTACCGCCTCTCGCTGCTGGACCTCGTCGAGGGCGGCAACACGCAGGCGGAGATCCTCATCGTGGCGCGTGCGCTTCAAGAGGCGGGGATCGACGTCCTGAACACGGGCATCGGCTGGCACGAGGCGAACATCCCCACCATCGTGACCTCCGTGCCGCGCGCCGCCTTTCGTGAGACCACGGCGATGGTCAAGCGGGCGCTCACCATCCCCGTCTGCGCCTCGAACCGCATCAACACGCCCGAGATCGCCGAGGATATCCTGGCTTCTGGCGACGCCGACCTGGTCTCGATGGCCCGCCCGCTGCTCGCGGATCCGGACTTCGCCAACAAGGCGGCGGCGGGGCGCTCCGATCAGATCAACACCTGCATCGCCTGCAACCAGGCCTGCCTGGACCACACCT
>CAZKWG010000527.1:0-4691 GCA_964556105.1 uncultured Enterobacterales bacterium
CGGCCTGCTCTTCATCTCGCAGCAGCGCGAGCGCTGGGTGGTGCCGGCGGCGCTGGCCACCGCGGACGTCTTCGACGCCTTTCAGCACTCCAACATGCGCTGGACCGAGACGAACCCGCTGGTGCGGCTCTGGGGGCGGGTCCTGAACAACCCCCTCTTCCACTCCTGGCATCACACACGAGACGGGTCGCTCTGCGACGGCAACTACGGCAACGTCCTGGTGATCTGGGATCGCCTCTTCGGCACGGAGGTCACGCGCCCCGAGCCGCCGCCGCTGCTCGGGCTCGACGAGAGCCAGGCCCTGGACGACCGGTCGATCATCGGGCTGCAGCTGCTCAGGCGGCGCCCGTCCCCCGCGGGCACCGCCGCGACGACGTGAGGGTGTCTTGCGGCTGAAGATCGGCGTTGTCCTCGTCATCACTGCGCTCTGCCTCGGACTGGTCCTCTGGGACCTCGACCTCAGCGAGGCGAGGGAGGCCCTGGCCGCCGCGCGCTGGAGCTACGCCGTGCCCATGGCGCTGCTCTACCTCGCGGCGCACGCGCTGCGGGCCTGGAGGCTGGGGCTGCTGCTGGGCCAGCCGGTGCCCTACAAGCGCCTCTTTCTGATCGTCAGCGTCGGCTTTCTGGCGATCAACGTCATCCCGCTAAGGCTAGGTGAGCTAGTTCGTCCTTACCTGCTCGCCGAGCGGGAGGGCGTGCCCTTCGGGCGCGGGATGGCCGCCATCGTGCTGGAGCGCCTGCTGGACATGGCCATGCTCCTGTGCATGCTCCTCGGCCTCACGCTGGTGGTGGAGCTGCCGGCCGCCGGGGTCGTCGTGCAGGGGGTGGACGTGGTCCGCGCCGGCCAGCGCGCGGCCGGGGTGATGGTCGCGCTGGGCTCGGTCGCCGGGCTCGGGGTGGTCGTGGTGGGGGAGCCCGCCATCGCCCTGATCGAGCGACTGCCGCTGGGCGCCAAGATCGCCAGCTTCGCCCGCCGTTTCCGTGAAGGCTTCCTGGCGCTGCTCGCGCGCCCGCTCAACGCCGCGCTCGCCCTGCTCCTCTCGGTCTGCATCTGGGCGCTGACCATCGGCGCCGTCGGGGTGGTCATGGCGGCCTTCCCGGGCATCCCGGCGGGCATCGGCGCCGCCTGGAGCACCTGGACGATCACGCTGGCGGGCATGACGGCCCTGCCCACCCCTGGCTTCTTCGGCTCCTACGAGGCCTTCTGCGCCGCCGCCCTCTGGCTGTGGGGCGTGGACCCGGACCTGGGGCGCACCTTCGCGCTGGTTCTGCACATCGGACAGTTCGGCTTCACCGTGGTGATCGGCGGCGGCGCCCTGCTGATGGAGGGCCTGACCCTGCGCGCGCTCATCCGGCCGCGGCCCGCCGAGGAGCCGGGCGCGGTCTGAAGCGGGCGCTGAACCGGGTGGGCTACTCCACCCGCTCCGCGTCTCCGACCATCACGCCGTCCGCGTCCACCGTGATCAGGGCGGCGGAGACGATGGGGATGGCGTCTTCGCCGGGCTCATCGGCCGTGGCCAGCGGCGGCAGCGCCTGGTTGCTCGCCCAGGTGCCGTCGCTGTTCACCAGCACGGCGACGACGGCGATGGTCAGCCCCTCGGCGGGCAGGCCGTCCGGGTAGGTGCTCGACCACCAGAGCATCGCCTCCAGCCCGTTCTCGGTCAGGCCGGTCGCGCCAGCGTCGACGGCCTCGTCCCCCTCGATGGCGACGTTGCCGTAGTCCAGGTTGACGATGGCGGGCAGCCACCAGAGATCGCCGTCATAGGCCCAGGGCTCGCGCAGCCCGCGCAGCCCCGCCAGATCGTCGAGATCGCGGGTCTCGATCTCGGTGGCGGCGATGGTGGCGATGGCGAGGTCGAAGCCGAGGCCGGAGAGCCCGACCTCCAGGCCGATCTCCGAGAGCATCATCTCGAGCTGGCCGGCGGCGTCGGGCATCGCGGAGCCGTCGCCGCCGAAGCCCGTGCCCTCGCCGTAGTCCATGTCGATGAGCAGGACGACGGCGTTCTCCTGGCGGTCGAAGACGCCGTCCACGCCGAGGCGGAGCCCGTCCGCGTCCGCGCCGAGGTGCAGCCCGTCGAGCTGGTTGAAGCCCGATCCGAAGCTGGTGTCCCAGGTCTGGGTGGTGACCGCGGGGTCCAGGTCCTCCAGCCAGCCGTCGATGAGCGGGACGATGTTCGGCTCCTCGACCTCGGTCTCCTCGATGGCCGCCTCGAGCACCTCGTGAACCCAGAGCGCGTCGAGGCGCTCGCCGTTCAGGAGGCTGGCCTTGTCGCCCATGGCGAAGACGGGCACGTCGGCGTTGGTGTGGACGCCCCAGCGCCAGCGGGTGGTCGGCGTCTCGCCCGCGGTGCCGGTCTCGGCGACGATCATCCCGCCGCACTCGTGATCGGCGGTGACGACGATGGTGACGTCGTCGCGCTCTCCCGCCCAGGCCATCGCCGCGGCGATCGCGTCGTCGAAGGCCACGGTCTCGCGGTGCACCTCGTCCTCGCGGTTGCCGTGGCTGGCGTGGTCGATGCGCGCGCCCTCGACCATGAGGAAGAAGCCGGAGCCGTCGCCGCCCAGATCCGCGAGCGCCGCCTGGGTCATCTGCTCCAGCGTGGGCTCCGTGGTGTAGCCGGCCAGCACGTACGGGAAGGTGGAAGGGGAGAAGAGCCCGACCAGCGGCCGATGATCGGGGACGGCCGCGGTGAGCGCGTCGGCCGTCGTGACGAGCTGCACGTCCATCCCGGTCAGCAGCGGGTTGAGGGCGTCGGCGCCGCCGCCCAGGAGCACGTCGGGGAGCTCGGCCACGATGCCGGCGGCGATCTCTTCGGTGTCGCCGCGGCTGGAGACGTTGACCATGAAGGCGGACGGGGTGGCGCCGGTCAGCGTGTCGGTGGTGACGACGCCGGTGCGCAGCCCGCGGGCGCGCGCCAGGTCCATCAGGCTCTCGAGCGGCTCCTCGTTGCGGTCCAGCCCGAGCATCCCGTTCCAGGTCTTCTCGCCGCTGGCGTAGACCGTGCCGGCGGCGGCGGAGTCGGTGATCCCGTTCAAGGAGGCGGTGCGGAGCTGGCCCTTCCAGGGGAGGGTCTCCATGGTCAGCGAGCCGGAGACGCCGGTCTTGTACACGCCGCCGCCCGCGACGTGCGGAAAGCCCATGCCGTCGCCGATGAAGAGGATCACCGCCGGGCCGGCGGTGGGGGCCGGGCCGGTCTCGTCGGTGTGCGCCGTCTCGGGCCCCGTCTCGCCCGTGTGCGCGGTCTCGGCGGAGTCGGGGAGCGGGCCGGTCTCGCGGCCGGAGTCATCGGGAGGCGCGCTCTCCGAGGCGCTCTCCGTGGCCGACTTGTCCACGGGAGGTGTGACGCAGGAGGCCAGGAGGAGCGTAAGGATCGGTGACATCGAGCGGGAGCTTAGCATGCGGCGCCCTGATTGTGACAACCAGATGGCGCCTCCCGCCAGAGGAGGCCGGGCGGCCTCAGCGACCGAAGCTACGGGCGAAGAGGGCCTCGACCGCCGCCTGGCCCTCGGGGCCGAGGTGGCGGGTGCCGGTGCCGGCGAAGCGGGTCGACCGGATGGTCGGCGAGCCCTCGACCCAGCCCTTGCCGTCCCAGGAGAACCACGCGTTCTTCTCCTGGTCGTAGACCCAGACCTCCTTGTGCCAGCGGCGCGCGAGCTCGACCGACCAGCCGGTGCCGCCCGTCACGGTGCCGTCCTCGCGGATGGACCCGACGACGAAGACCTGGTCGGCGTGGCTGACGACCTGCCAGATGAGCTGAAGGACCAGGCGGACGTGCTGCTCACCCGTCCACTGCCGGTTCAGGCGGCGCGAGACGTAGAGCAGGCTGACGTCGCCGGCGGCCAGCTCGCGCTCGGAGAGCACGGTGCGACCGCGGGTGCGGCCCTGCTCGTGCCCGTCGGTCGTGAAGCTGACCTCCTCCATCCCGTAGCGCTCGGCCAGGGTGCCGAACAGGCTCTCCGAGCCGTCCGCGCCCGTGGTGTAGAGCGTGCAGGCCTCGGGGGACAGGATGTGGGAGCTGGTGTCGTCGGCGCCCTCGGCCTGGATGAGCAGCGAGGAGCGGTCCAGCTCCATGGTCGGGCCGTTCGCCGGCGCGTGGCCCGCCTGCCGCAGCACAGCCACGGTGACGTGGCCGCCGTCCGGCTCCAGCGCGATGGCGGTGGCGAAGGAGAGGGCGAGCTCCTCGGGCTTCGGACCATGGTCGCGGTGGGTGCGCACGCTCAGCCAGAGCCGCGCGTGGGCGGCGTTGGCGGCGGCGGTCCAGCCCGCGACGTCCAGCGTGTGGGCCTCGAGGCCGTCCACGATGACCATGGACGGGCGGAACTCCATCACGCGGTCCAGGGTCTCCAGCAGCGCGTTGGAATCCGCGGGCCCGAAGACCCGGCCGAGGCAGGAGTGGATGACGCGGTGACGCTCGATGGAGAGCGCGGTGGCGCGGTCCACGCTGCCCACCAGCTCGTGGAGCATCTCGTCATAGTAGGTGCGGACGTGCGGCTGAGCGTGGTCCAGCGAGACGTGGAGCACGTTGCCGCCGCGCAGGAGGGCGTCCAGCGCGATCTGCACGATGAGAGCGCTCTTCCCGGTGCCGGGGCGCGCGAAGACGGCGCCCATCTGACCGGGCTGAAGGCCCCCGCGGATGGTGTGGGCGAGCGCCTGGGCCGGGCTGCGCGCGATCTTGTCGACGGTCTGCATT
>CAZKWG010000527.1:4701-5994 GCA_964556105.1 uncultured Enterobacterales bacterium
GTGCCTCCGGAATCTACGGATATGCGCGTCGTTACAGGCTCAGCTCGCCTTCTTCTTCTCTTCCTGGTACTTCTTGATGAGCTCCTCGGTGACCTCGCGCGGGGTCTGCTGGTACCGGGAGAACTCCATCGAGAACTCAGCCTTGCCCTGCGTGGCGGAGCGGATGGCGGTCGAGTAGCCGAACATCTCGGCCAGCGGGACCTCCGCCTCCACCACCGAGAAGCCCCCCTCCTCGGTCACGCCCAGGATGAGACCACGGCGCTGCATCAGCGTGCCGACCATGTTCCCGTGGAACTCGGTCGGACCCTCGACCGCCACCTTCATGATCGGCTCGAGGATACAGGGGGCCGCCTGGGGGTACGCCGCGCGCCAGGCGCCGCGGGCGGCCTCCTGGAAGGCGATGTCCGAGGAGTCGACCGCGTGGTAAGCGCCGTCGTTGAGCAGCGCGCGGACGCCGGTGACGGGAGCGCCGATGAGCACGCCCTTCTCCAGCATGGAGCGGAAGCCCTTCTCGACCGCGGGGATGAACTCGCGGGGGATGAGGCCGCCGACGATGTCATCCACGAACTCGAAGGCCGTGCCTTCGGCCGGCTCGAGCCACCCGCAGACGCGACCGTACTGGCCGGAGCCGCCGGTCTGCTTCTTGTGCAGGTAGTCGAAGGTGGCGCGGCGGGTGATCGTCTCGCGGTAGGCGACGCGGGGCGGAGAGACGATGACCTTCGCCTGGTACTCGCGCTTCATGCGCTCGATGTAGACCTCGAGGTGAAGCTCGCCCATCCCGGCGATGACCGTCTCGCCCGTCTCCGGGTCGGCGCTGACGCGGAAGGTGGGGTCCTCCTTCGAGAAGCGCCGCAGCGCCTTCGACAGGTTGTTCCCGGCCTTGGCGTCCACCGGCACGATGGTCAGGCTGATGACCGCGTCCGGGACGTGGATCGAGGTCATGGCGATGCGGCTGTTGCCGTCGGTGAACGTGTCGCCGGAGTAGCAGTCCACGCCGAAGATCGCGACGATGTCGCCGGCCTGAGCCTCCTCGATGTCCTCCATCTCGTCGGCGTGCATGCGGACCAGGCGGCCCACCTTCACGCGGTCGCCCGAGCGGCTGTTGACGATGAACTCACCCTTCCGCATCGTGCCTTCGTAGACACGCAGGTAGGTGAGCTGACCGTAGCGGCCGTCCTCGAGCTTGAAGGCCAGCGCGATCACCGGGCCCTTCGGGTCGCAGGGGACCACGACGTCGGCGTTGTCGTTCTCGAGGTCGATCGCGTGGTTCGGCACGTCGAGCGGGTTCGGCAA
>CAZKWG010000528.1:0-5977 GCA_964556105.1 uncultured Enterobacterales bacterium
CCCAGGTGTCGCACCATCCGTCTTCGATGGCGTGTAACGTCGTGTTACCGGCGAAGAGGTGGTACCAGATCGCGAATCCGTCCCCCAGGTCGACGCGGTGGTCCTGGTCGATGTCCGCCGCGCCCATGCACACCGCCGGCTGCGCGCCGCTGAGCTGCGCCCGCAGCAGGACCAGCCCATCCGACAGGTCTACCCGGCCGTCTCCGTTGGTGTCTCCCGTGGTCGGCGTGGAGCCCGAGGGATCGGCCGCCACCACCGGCGTCCGCCCGCACGCGCCGAGCTGGACCGCGACTGCTATCATGGCTGCTGACCGCACCGGCGCTCCGTTCAGGTTCGAGGATCCGATGCTCGCATCTCACCGCTCCCCCGTCAACCCGCTCCTGCTCACGCTGGCCGCTGGCCTCTGCGCCTGCGCCGCGGACGCGCTGCCCCAGGCCGCGCGGGTGGACGCCGCGCTGGACCGACCGGACCTGCCGGCGTTGAACGCGCCCGCCGCGACGATGCGCGCGCTCGGGCCCTCCAACACCATCGCCGAGGCCCGGCAGGACCTCCCGGCCCCACGCTCCCGCCGCCTCTCTGCGCTATCCCCCGCCCCCGCCCGACCGGACCTTCCGGGCTCCCCGTGGAACGACGCCTTCGACCAGCTCGGCGCGCCGCTCACCGGCGGGCGCCTGAACATGGAGCGGGGGGCGGCCCTCGAGGAGCGCCTGGCCGAGGAGGACCCCGACGACGTCGAAGAGGACGGCATCAACGTGCTGACCCTGGACGAGATCTTCGGCGACAATTTTCACACCGGCCTGTGCGAGAACGGCGAGGTCACGGTGGACGGCGAGGATGAGCAGGGCGCCTGGAGCGCCACCTTCGACGCCGCCACCTACTTCTGGTTCGTCGGCGAGCCCCAGGCGGACATGGTCGCCCTCTCCGAGGCGTGTCGAGAGGCGCTGCTGGCCAGCGGGGGCGAGGTCGCGGACGCGGTGGACAGCGGCTGCACCCGCTTCGACGAGGGCGCCTTCTTCGAGGAGGGCTCCGACTGCCGGAGCTGCCTGGAGGAGGAGGGCGGCGATCTGTCTACGTGCGAGGAGGAGGGCGCCTGCCCCGAGGAGGCCCCCATCGAGTACTCCGTGTACGAGGGCGAGGACGAGATCTGGTACGACGGCGTCAACGCCACCATGTTCGCCTGCGCGCCGGACTGGACCATCGACGTGATCGTCCTGGCCCAGGTGGACGACGACGGCACGCTGCCCCAGAGCTTCGACCACGCAAGCTGGGGCTATGTCTGCTACCCCTACAAGGCCGGGCGCACCATCGACTACACCTGCCAGAGCGGGTACGGCGGCCCCACCATCGGCGACGCGATGCTGGAGGGCGTCTCGGCGCGCATGATTGGCGTCCAATACGAGGGCTCGGACGAGATCCTGCACAAAGGCAGGATGGTCTACGCCCACGGGCTCACCTTGGAGGACGGCCAGCAGATCGACTACTTCTGGGGCTTCACCCCCAGCGGCGCCGGCGTGATCTCCATGCCCCAGATCATCCCCGACTCCAACGGAAACGGCGTGACCGATCTCGGCGACGAGAACTTCGGCTTCGGGCTGGGCGGCTGGGGCATGAACCCACACGCGATGCGGCCGGACGGCACCGATCCCTCCAACCTGGACCACACCTACGCCCGCGACTGGCTGGCCACCTATGTGCTCAAGTTCTCCACCAACATCAACGGCATCCCCATCCACATCTTCAACCACAACCGCTGCGCGGAGGGCGCCTGGGAGGGCCCCTTCGCAGACGGCAGCTACCGTTGTACACAGATGGACGCGCCCCAGGGCGAGTGGATCCTGGACGACGTAGACAACACCTGGACCGACTCGACGTTTACGCAGGCCTACGCCATGCCGATGGCGACCATCGCCAGCACAGGGCTCCCCGACGCGAGCGTCCCCACGGGCGCCGTGCCCCACGTCGCCGGCTCGGCCGCCCTGGCCAACCCGGACTGGGAGGGCTGCACCTGGCCGGACGCCTTCGTCCCCGATCTCGCGCCGATGGAGGACACGCCCGGCGTCTTCGGCGAGCGGGCCAGCCTGTGGGGCCACACTTACCGGTTCGGCAAGGACCCGGACCTGGACCTGCGCTCGGTGCTGGTGACCAACCGCCTGCGCGATTTCTGTCCCCCGGAGGGCTGGTAGAGAGCATGCTGTTCCTGGTCTTCGCTTGCACCGACGACGCGCCCAAGGAGAGCGGCTGGCCGCCTGCCTCCGAGGAGACCGGCGCGCCCGACCCTGGCCCGGAGGGCCACGACTACACCCGCTACAGCGGCGAGGCTCGCTTCCAGAGCGGCTATGACCAGACCCCCGACGCGCGGGCCTGCGACCTGCGCTGGGAGACCGAGGGCACGCCGCGCGAGCTCTGCGAGGACTGTCTCTGGACCTTCGACGTGCAGTTCACCTTCGACGAGGCGGCAAGCATCCAGACCATCGACTGCTTCCAGGACCTCGACGCCACCGACTGGAGCTGGGGCCTGGGCCTGAGCCTGGACTGGTATGGCTACGGCGTGCCCGTGGTCTGGTACTACGTCGACTCCTACGACTACTGGTACCCGATGTTCCTCGCCGGGTGGAGCTACCCCGATGTCCGTTGGGGGTCGGGCTACCTGGAGGAGACCAGCCTCGAGGCCGGCGAGACGATGTACTACACCCACTACTGGTACGGCAGCGCGACGGTCGAGTAGTAGCTACTCCTGGTCATCGTCCGTCTCCTCAGGTCGATATCCGCGCAGCTGGTTGGTGTTCAGCACCACGCGCAGATCCAGGTCCGGGTCCTTGCCGAACCTGTAGGTGTCGCCCCAGAGCCAGCGATCGCCGTCGTAGTCGTAGGCGCGCGCCTCGTAGCGCGCCTGGTCCGGGGTGAAGGTGTGCGGCCAGGACGCGCTGTCCCAGTCCTCATCGGCGAGCGCCTCCGTGCCCGCGACCAGCACCGTCGCGCCGCCCGGCACCAGCGGGTCCGGCAGCCCGGTGGAGCCGAGCGTGGCCAGCGGCATATAGAACTGCTGCACGAAGTCCTGGGTCTGCCAGCTCCCGGGCAGGTCGAGCAGCGCCCACGGGCCAACGGAGACGTCGTTGCCCCACCCGACCGAGGGCGGATCCAACTGTTCACAACGGTAGGAGCCGTCGGCGAAGGGCCCCTCCCAGGCGCCCTCGACGCAGCGGTTGTGGTTGTAGGTGCGAATGTAGATCCCGTCGATGGTGGTCGCCGTCTTCAGGGTCAGCGTGGCCAGCCAGTCGCGGGCGTAGGTGTCGTCCAGCTCGCTCTCGTCCTCTCCGTCTGGCCGCAGCGCGTAGGGGTTCAGGCCCCAGCGCCCTGCCGCGCTCTCGGTGACGAGGCTCTCGGGAAGCTGCAGATCCGGATCTCCACCCGTCAGGCCGTCGTCGGGCATGGAGATCTGACCCGAGCCCGGCGCGGTGGCCCAGAAGCGGTCGATGGTCGGCCCGCCGCGAATCTTCATCGAGTGCGCGTACCAGAGCCTGTCGTAGTGCGGCTCGCCCTCGTCGCCCTCGGCCCGGACGAAGTTCACGCGACCCACGGCGCCCTCGCCCAGCGTGTGGCCGTACGCCCAGCCGCCGGTGCCGTCCGAGCAGCCGTAGACCGGCTCGCCCGCGCCGTCGTCCCAGTAGGGCACGCAGAAGTAGGCCCAGGCGGCGTGATCGAAGGGCTCGGGCATCTCCCCCTGATCGGAGATGTCCGCCATCAGGTACATCGGGACGGGCAGATCGGGGGCGCAGGCCCAGAGGTAGGCGACCGCCGTGCGCCACCAGACCTTCTCGCCCGCCTCCATCGTCCAGCTCGCCGTGATCGCCTCCTCGGGACAGAGGTCCGTCTCGACGCAGACAGCGTAATCGCCGCCCTCGCGCTCCAGGCAGGCGCGGCAGTCGGAGCCCTCGGGGAAGAAGGTGTGCTCGTCGTACTCGTCGCAGTCTTCATCGAGCGCGGCCTCGAGGTCGCCAGCCGCGGCGAGCAGAGACGCCGCGCAGTCGTCCGAGATCACCTCCAGGATGGGCTCGGGGCGGTCCAGCAGGTGGCCGAAGCGCCCGACGGCGTAGCTGGCCTCCCAGGCGCCGCCGTCCTCGGCCTCGAAGGTGTCGATCAGGGCGCCCTCCTCGCAGAGCCCGTCGTCGCCGGTCTCGCCCCAGACCTCCTCGTAGGTGAGCGCCGCCAGGCCATAGCGCGACCAGCGCGATCGGGGGATCTCCTCGTCTACATAGGCCATCAGGCTCGCGCCGCGCTCGAGATCGACCTCGAGCCCCAACAGGTCGGGGCCGAGGCCGCTCAGCAGGGTGACCTCGGGAGGCGGCGCGGCGCGCTCGCGCTCGCTCAGGTGCAGCCAGGGCTCGGGCTCGGGCAGGTGGCCGAGCTGCGTCGCCTCGCGCAGGCCGTTCTCGCGTGAGAGGTCCTCCCGGTGTGCCTCCGGGCTCAGCCCGATCTGGCGGCTGGCGGGGCGCCGAGCGTGGGGGGCGCGCGCCTCGGGAGCGCAGGCGGAGAGGGCCAGGAGGAGCAGAGGGAGCGCGCGAGGCAGGGCGGGGTTGACGGGGGGCGCGTGGGGCGGCAGCATAGCCATGCTCCAGGAGATCGGGATGACAGGAAACAGAATAGCAGTCGCGGGACTCCTCGCGCTCGCGGGCTGCGGAGATCCCGTGCCCCTCGTGGCGCCGGCGCCGGCCGGGACCATCGTCGCCGGCGACGCGAACGGGGACGGCCTGCTCGACGTCTCCGACGCCGTCTGGGTCAGCTCCACCCTCTTCCGCGGCGGGCCGGCCGCGCCCTGCTTCGTCGCGGCCGACGTGCTGGCCGAGGGCGAGCTGAACGCCACCGACGTCTTCTCCCTGCTCTCTGCGGCCCTGCCCGGCGTGGACGACGTCAAGCCCCTCGCCGCCGACGCCTGCGTGTACGCGGGCGCCCCGGAGGTGCCGGACGCGGCGGCCTTCGCGCTGAGCCTGGACGCGCCGGAGTCGGTCGAGGCCCGCGCCGGGACGGTGGCGAAGATCGACGTCACCGTGCAGCTCCACAGCCCGGAGCGGGCCGTGCAGGCCTGGACCCTCTCCCTCGAAGCGGAGGGCTGCGCGGTCGCCAGCCTGGGGACGGCGGGCACGGACGCGGCCTGGGATCAGGAGGATCCGCCCGGAAAGCGTGGATCGACCAGCTACGAGTACCAGGCCCGGACCCCAGAGGGCGGGGCGGTGGCCGGGCTCGTGCTGGACTGGCGCGGGGACGCCGTGCTCGAGGCGCGCGAGGCCCCGTGGAGCCTGCTGGCGATTCAGGTCAACGCCACGACGCCTCAGCGCAGCTGCGTGGACTGCGTGCTCCGCCTGGCGAACGGCGGCAGCGCGGGGGGACCGCCCCTTCGCAACGCGGTGACGGTGGAGGGCTGGACCTACCCGCTCCCCGGGCTCGAGCAGACCGTCGAGATCTGCGCAGAGTAGCGAGGCTCCGCGTTAGGCTCTGGCGCGAGGTGCTCCTGTCGCCGAAGCGCGCCCTGATCCTGCTCTGTCTGCTCGCCCTGCTCAGCCAGGGGGCGCGGGCCTTCCTGCTGACCGAGCCCGACCTCTGGGACGTCTCCTATTACCGGGGCGTGGCGCGCGGGCTGCTGGACGGGACGGGGGCGCCGCGCGCGGTCTGGAGCCTGCTCACCGTGCGCGAGCACCTGGGCCACGCCGCCGATCTGTATTGGATGCCCCTGCCCTCTCGCGTGCTGATGCCGGGCCTGCTGCTCTGGCCGGCGCGCGGGGAGCTGCTCGTCACCACCCTGCTGGCCGCGCTCTGGGCGCCGCTGAGCTACGGCCTCGCGCGACGCCTGGGCGGGAGCGCGCGGGAGGCCCTGGCGGCCGGGCTCCTGGTGACCCTGGGCGGCGTGTGGGCGCGGCAGGCCAGCCTGCCGGACTGCTTCGGCCTGGCGGGAGCCCTGGGGGGAGCTGCCTTTCTTGGCCTG